>NZ_DATCVJ010000265.1:0-5256 GCF_036566945.1 Chitinophaga sp.
CAGACGCAAGTTATATTTTGGATTAATCAGGAAAGCCACTGTCCCCTGCAAATAGGCAAGGTTAGTTTTAAGCCCCTGCCCTATATGATTCCCATAGTCCTGGTTACGGGTAGTATATGATTTAAAGATGTCTTTCCCGTAGTTAATACCAGCTGTATCAAGACCATATGAAGAGATCATTAACTCTCCTCTAAAAAACCACCTTCTATATTGGTAATCCGCTATATTTACCCATTCGACAAAATTTGCTCCAAATGGATGAGCAAGGGGTTGATTGTAGTGTCCATAATTATTTAGCGTAGATCGCTGAGAATATGTGTATGGTCTTGCAGCATTAAATTCTGTCAAAACATTTAACTTAGGCACCCTAAATATATTATTAGATCTGAACCCCAACTGGCCTCCAAACTTATTTGCATACCACCCACTGGCGCTCGTTACTTCTTTTAATTTAAATTCATCCAGTATGAATTGCCCATAAAAGGTGCTGTTTTCTGATGGGGCATACTTGACATTTATACCCACTAATGCATTGTCAGGAGATCCATTTGAAAATTCAACTGGCCGTAAGAATAAAATAGGATTAAGATAACTCATATCAAATCCTCTTTTGCCAGATGAATCGGAATCCTGCCATATAACAGATTCAAATAATCCTACAGATACCTTTGGGGATATATTCCAATCAAGATAATTAAAAACGCCCCACTTCTTCCTATAGCCGTTCTCGTAAGATGCAGGTGGATACTTCATGTCAATGAATTGCGCCCACATAGTGGTATACTGTATCTTACCAACAGTTGCCACTACTTTAAAGAAAGGATAGTTGAATGAGTTGTCAGATAAGAGCATGGAACGATAGCCATCACCAATAAAGTTCTTATCATACCCGAGCTGAAAATCCAAAAATTTACCAGCTTTATAGTCCAGTAACGCGGATGAATAGGCAAAATCAAATGCCTTGCCATTACTGTAATCTTTCCACTGTCCCTGCCCTGGAATAATCTGCGTCTGACGACTATAAGCATTCAGATATGCTGGCAATTTCGCCTGATTCTCATAAAATTCAGTCCGGAAGGTAAAATTTTTGCCCAGTCTTCCTCCAGCGATAACCCCGCGTGTATTTAGCCAGGTGGTGCCATTGTCAGAGCTATTACCAGCCACAAAATCTGGTAAAAAGCTTGCATAAAAATCATAATCCTGGTGATGATATTCCAACAAGTGTTCATTAAATAATTTGCGGTAAAACCAACTTCTCTTCTTGGTCGTATCACGTTCATGAGGTAATTCAAAATTTGGCTGAATGGAGTAATCACGTAAAGAAGAGTGATAGGTCCGCCAGTTAGTATCACTTACGGCCTGATAAAAGCCAAGTGAAAACTGTCGTCCCGCACTTTGGCCAGAAGAATTTGAGGTTAATGCCAGAGTATAGAGGGTCAACAGCACAAAAAAATAACTTTGTTTATGCATATAAAGTAGTTTGCTTGCCAATTGAACAAAAATACCGGATAGAATTATGGTACAAATTAGAATTCAATTAAAACTATTTGGTTTACATTTTGGAGCCAATCCCCTCATAGACCTTGCGGATACCATCCTCCAGACCAATACTATGTTTCCAGCCATATTTGTGAAGCTTTGTTACATCCATCAATTTTCGGGGGGTACCATCCGGCTTGGTATGGTCGAATACCATATTACCAGAATAGCCTACAATACCGGCTATAAGGCTGGCCAAATCTCCGATGCTAATATCATCCCCCACACCAATATTGATCGGGCCGGGTTCATTATAATGATTCATTAGATAAAAACAGGCATCTGCCATATCATCCGCATGTAGAAATTCTCGTTTAGGCCTGCCTGATCCCCAGATTGTAACAGAATCATGACCGCCTTTTTTAGCTTCGTGGAATTTACGCAATAAAGCAGGTAAGACATGGGAATTGTTCAGGTCATAGTTATCATTGGGACCGTATAAATTTGTGGGCATCACAGAAATAAAATTACATCCGTATTGAGCACGGTAAGCATCACACATTTCAATACCGGCAATTTTAGCGATCGCATAAGGTTGATTGGTGTGTTCCAATGGACCGGTCAGCAAATATTCCTCCTTCAGCGGCTGCGGAGCCATTTTGGGATAAATACAGGAGGAGCCCAAAAACATCAATTTCTTCACACCAGCCTTCCAGGAATAATGGATCACATTATTCTGAATCATCAGGTTTTCATAAATGAACTGCCCTCTGTAAGTATCATTGGCTAGTATTCCTCCTACTTTTGCAGCAGCCAGAAATACGTAAGCTGGTTGTTCCCCATCAAAAAAATCAGCTGTCGCCCGCTGATCCCGAAGATCAAGTTCTGATGATGTACGTGTTATAATATTGTTGAACCCTTCCTGTTGTAATCTACGTATTATGGCAGAACCAACCATCCCACGATGCCCCGCCACATATATTTTATCGGTAGTGTTCATAACTTATTCAAATTGATTTAAAACTTTATACCCTGCATCTTTCAACAATTTCTCCCTCGCAAACAACTCCACGTCTGCAGCCACCATTTCTTTCACCAACGCCGGCAAATCGTACTTGGGTTTCCAGTTAAGCTGTGTATTAGCTTTTGTGGGATCTCCGATCAACAAATCTACCTCAGTAGGGCGGAAGTACCTTTCATCGATGGCCACCAGCATTTGTCCGGGTTGAAGAGGTGAATTTTTACGGGAGCTACTTTTTACAAATCCCTTTTCATGCACACCTTCTCCTTGAAATTCAACCTCAACGCCAACTTCCGCAAAAGCCATTATTATAAAGTCTCTCACAGTAGTAGTCGTACCAGTAGCAATTACATAATCTTCTGGTTTTTCCTGTTGTAATATGAGCCACATGGCCTCTACATAATCTTTGGCATGGCCCCAATCTCGTTTGGCATCCAGATTACCCATAAAAAGCAGGTCCTGCATCCCAAGCGATAGCTTCGCTACTGCTCTCGTTATTTTCCGTGTAACAAAGGTTTCACCTCTTAATGGGCTTTCATGATTAAACAAAATACCATTACATGCAAACATCCTATAAGCTTCCCTATAATTAACTGTTATCCAGTAGGCATACATCTTAGCAACGGCATATGGAGAACGTGGATAAAAAGGAGTTTTTTCCGATTGTGGCACCTCCTGTACTAATCCATATAATTCTGACGTAGACGCCTGATATATTCTTGTTTTCTCAATTAAACCAAGTAGCCTTACCGCTTCCAGGATACGAAGTGTGCCTATCCCATCTACATCGGCAGTATACTCCGGTGCTTCAAAGCTTACCTGCACGTGACTCATCGCCCCGAGATTATAAATCTCATCTGGCTGCACTTCCTGAATGATACGAATAAGATTCGTGGAATCAGACAGATCACCATAATGCAGCTTAAAACGCACATTTTTTTCATGTGGATCCTGGTAAAGATGATCTATTCTGTCTGTATTGAAAAGTGAGCTTCTTCTTTTAATTCCATGCACCTCATATCCCTTACTCAATAAGAGCTGGGCAAGATAAGCACCATCCTGACCGGTGATACCGGTAATAATTGCTTTCTTCATTAAATCTTATATTATAGTTAATTATCGCAAGAATTATAATCTTACCCAAGTTTAATCTGTGCTGTACTAGGCCAATCAATGAGATCTACAGCTGATCTTATATCTGTAAATTTAAAACTATCCAGAAGTTTATCCAGTTTCAGATAAGTTGTATCCAAGCCATAATAGCACTTAAACCTCCTCAAGAGCGACAAGTCAGGCAAAACGGGTTGCTCTTTATCAAAATCACGTGGATGAAAATAAGTCATCATATAGTCCGATTCTTTTGTCCACCGCTTTATCACTCCATAAGGAAACGCCCGGAAATATCCCCCGCCTGAAAATACCCATTTCACTCCGGCAAAAGAATGAGTATTAAGAGGAAACTCTTTTAAGGCGCCACCTTTGTAATGTATTACTGAAGGAGTTGCTGAAGTAAAATCTGGCAATCCTCCATGGGCTCGTTGCGCAGGGAATACAGAACTATCTACTTCTATACCCAGTTCCTGCAAAATTTCAAACGCCCACAAGTTACTGTCCATAATTGAGAACCCAGGGGCTCGGTAAGCATTAATCTTTTGCCCCGACACCTGCCGAAGAATATCAATAGCCTTATATGTATCTTCCTTAAAGGCTGCCGGACTTAATTCATAAACCAGCTGATGCATATAGGAATGACAGGCAATGTCATAGTTGTACTTTGCTATGCGTCGGATTACTTCCGGATATCTTTCTGCGATCCAGCCAATACAGAAAAAGGTGGCTGGCTGTTGATGCTTATCCAACAATTCAAATATAATATCCATATTGCGGAATATGCGGGATTCGAAATTCCTCCACGATCCAGGATCTTTTGTCAAAGGGTGATCAAGTATATGGAACCACTCTTCTATATCGAAACTTAGTATTTTCATTGTTGGGTTGACTCGGATTATCGGTTATCAAAATCAGCAAGACCTATTGACCAATTTGAATAGTCGAAAATCGCCCTATCTGCTGCTGTTCCTACATATTTTCCGATAAACGGTTGTCTTCTCGGTTCTTTTGTTTTTGGAAGTTTGTATAACAGACGTGGCGTAAAATTCAAACTTCCGATATACATAATCATATCAGTTTTATGCGCAAAATGCCTCGTCACATAGGCTGCTACATAGTCCAGGTTACTTTTGTTCATTGGAATTACATCCATTATATATGCTACCTGGCTTCCCTGTTCTTCGTAAAACCTGATATAAAATTTTATCCCCCCTTCATTGAGAGAAAGATAGGTGTCGTCGAATCGCTGTTCTAATAATGCGTTATCACGTTTGAGTGCATAGGGCATTATTTTATACATATCACTACTGTTATTTTTTCTTTGAAAAGGAGCCAACATCCATGCTGTCGTATACACAAATAAATGATTAAAGACATTTATCAATTTACTGAGTTTATTCTTCAGTACAACACCTGCGTGTATAGGCAAAACATAATAACTCAAATCTC
This sequence comes from Chitinophaga sp., assembly GCF_036566945.1. Classification (GTDB taxonomy): domain Bacteria; phylum Bacteroidota; class Bacteroidia; order Chitinophagales; family Chitinophagaceae; genus Chitinophaga. Next base: position 5,060 of record NZ_DATCVJ010000265.1, read on the forward strand.
CGATGTCTTTCCATTTTACCATGTATTTCCAATATGGATAAGCAATAGGATTAGGTATGGAAATCAGGAAAAAAACTTTGTTGGCTTCCAGTATTTGTTGAAGTGAGTCAAACATTTTCTTCAACAACAATTCATCTTTTCTATAATCCTCATCAATAAAGGCATCACAGGCCATGCCCACTATTTTATCAGTCCCA
>NZ_DATCVJ010000266.1:0-1559 GCF_036566945.1 Chitinophaga sp.
AATAATTTCTTCATTCTGCTGAATTTGTTCGCTTGTTTTGCCAAAGCGCCGTTCTCTGGTTTGGTAATTTAAGATGGCTTGGTAAAGATGTTCATTGCGGAAATCCGGCCAGCGGGTATCTGTAAAATACAGTTCCGCATAGGCCAGTTGATATAGTAGGAAGTTACTGATCCTGCATTCCCCACTTGTACGAATCATTAATTCGGGGTCCGGCAGGCCGGTGGTACAGAGATATTTTTCCCATACCTCAGGTGTAACAGCCGATGGGTCCAGGGCTCCATTTTTTACGTCCAGGGCTATTTTCCTGGCCGCATTCACGATTTCCCACCTTGCACTGTAGCTGAGAGCCATAATGAGATTGAGGCCGGTATTTTGGCTTGTAAGGGCTATTGCCTCCTCCATTTCCCGTTGGGCCTGAGGAGGTAACATATCCATGTCACCTATCACGCTCAAACGGATATTATTTTTTGATAACGTATTCACTTCCATACGGATCGTGTTTACGAGTAGTTCCATGATGCCATTAACTTCGTAAACCGGGCGGTCCCAGTTCTCGGTAGAAAACGCGTATAAGGTCAGATAACCTATCCCAAGTTCTGCACAGGTCTCCACTATATTTCGCACACTTTCTACTCCCTCGTGGTGCCCATACAGCCTGTCTTGTCCCCGCTCCTTTGCCCAACGGCCGTTCCCGTCCATAATAATGGCTATATGGCGCGGTAACCGTTGTAAGTCCAATTTATCCTTCAAGCTCATTTGTGTCAGGCGTATTATAACAGATTATAACAGATTTACTAAAAGGGTGCAAAGATACAAAAATAGAGTAATGACTTTTTTAGCAAAGCCCAAGAAGGTGTTTTAACGTAGTTTTAACAGCGAATTCAATACCAGTGGGGATTTTAGCAATTTCGGAGACCTATCAGGGCGGTTCGCAGGTATGGAAAGGCCGCCCGCAGAAAGTATTTTCTTCTTAAATTAAAATTTACAGTTGTAAGAAGTAAAAAGAATACTAATTGTTAGCTCAATTGTTAAAAATTGGTCCTTATCCCGGCTATTCCCGCGCTGCCGGCCCATCACCCCTATAGGCGTTCCCTTTACCCCGGATCTGTCCTGTAACTGCGATGCTACCGTTGGCTGCCCGTTAGATAAGGCAGGAAACGCAGCAGGGCCGGCGTAAGTAGTACTTACATCGTCCAGGTAATCTGTTTGGGTAAAACGATACAAAGCCTCCATGCCCACATTCACCTTTTTAGAAATATTATATTTAAAGCCCCCACCTATTAACCAGGCATAAGATACCAGGCTATAGGGCTTGCGGTCCGGATACAGGGCTGTTCCCTGTCCCTCGGTACGCATGGGCTGTAAAAAATATTTCACGCCGCCAAGATAAGTATAAGGGTTATAATAAAAAATACTGGCTCCTCCGGTGAGATAGGGAGAAAACCGCTCATACAAGCTGCCGGGCTCAAACCGGAAAAAATTAAAGTCTCCCTGAAGAGACAACTCAAATAAATTAGTATTGAAACTGAGGTTGCGGCGATTTTGAAATTCATTTTTGT
>NZ_DATCVJ010000267.1:0-9749 GCF_036566945.1 Chitinophaga sp.
TAATGAAGGCTTGTTTCATGCGTGGATGTTTATTTGTACTGCAAACGGAACATTTTTACTTTTAGCAGTAGCCCTTTGCATTCCTGCCAGCCATTTTTCCAGATACTTTTTAGACTTACATCAGAAAGAGAACGACGAAGAAAATAATATCCGAAAATAACAGCAAATAACAAATTGAGAGAAGATGCAATCGCTACTGCACGTATATCGGCAAACATCAGCACCAAAGTAATATCGAGTATAATATTTAGAACCAGCTTCAGCAGATTCTTATAAAAGTTAATCAACGGTTTATTGATCATATCCAGTGTAACCCCAATGAAACGATCAATAGGATAAAGGATCGCAGATAACAGGAATATCCTGACGATATCTGTGGCCGGCAGGTATGCTTTTGCTGCAAGTATGATGATCAACGGTTTGGTGAACAACAGCAATCCGGCAACAAATGGAATAATCATAATAGTCACCGTGCCGGTATATTTACAAAACGCCTGAGACACGCCCCTCCAGTCATTTCTGTTGGCGGCGCCGGATATGGTAGGCTGGGAGGTGGCCACAAAACTCCGCAGAATAATTTCAATGACTTCCATGAACTTTTGAGGAATACTGTAAATCGCCACTGCTGCAGGACTGAGCATAGTTCTCAGAACAAGATTATCTGAGTAGTTCAAAAGAGAAGAAGAAACCATGCTACCTACTATTAACCTGCCATAGTGGTATAAGTCCTTTACGTGCTGTTTGGTTCTGGCGGCCATGCTATTCATTGCGGTCCACCTGAATGCCATACAGTAGATACTTGTCACCAGCAGTGATAATGAATAGGCATACAATACATTATGCAGATTTACCTGTTCCAGAAAGAACAATGCTCCCAGTAACACCAGGAAAGAACCGTTCTGCAAAAAGCGGATCTGCACAATCTTATCAAACCGGTGTGCCGCCTGTAATACCCAGGTGGCAAAGTTGAATGGGAGAGAGAGTAAAGTCATGATACCCAACCACCCCAGGAAGAAATGCCAGGTGGGACTGAACAATGGAAAGGCCACCGCATATACTATCAATGAAACTACTATAAAGGAAAGTGTAACTAACAGGGAAATGTACCAGGCAGCTCCGGTTACCTGTCTGCTGACAGTTTCGTCAACACCGGCGCTAAATTTAATAATCCCTGATTGCAGCATAGCAGTACGTATCTGATCCAGAATATTGTAAGTCGCAAGGAATAATACCCACTCTCCGAAAGCACTTAAAGAAAGCATTCTTACCAGCAGCGCAAAAGAAAGTACATTGAAAAACGCCATGATCACATTCCCGAGAAGGGAATGAAAGTGCCTGTTACGTAAAATCGATAAAAACTTAAAAGCCATGAAACTATAATTACAATCGTATTATATGAAAATCATGGTTTTAAATAGGATGAGGTTTAAAACGGGGGCAATTATTAGTATAACTGAATGTAAAGGTAGTTTTTTTAACCAAAAAAAAGAAGAGAATACCCGGTATAAATTGAAAATAAACAAATAAGTATAAATGCAAAATAGTTATACTTTATTTATTGTGCACATATATGTTAATTTTTTTAATTATGTGTTGAAAAAAAAAGCTTTCTTTGTAATACCGGAAGTTTTTTTATTACGGAACTTTTTTAAGGAGAAACTATGAGGATAGATTTTTAAAAACTTTGCAAGCCATATAATTTTATGATAAACCTTTTGCTATCGCTAAGGCAACCTTCCTGCCGCAGCATGTATAGGCTGGGCACTATTTTATTGCTGTTGTTTTTCGGATCCCCCAGGAGTTTTGGCCAGGTACAAACTGCCAGAGCCTTCAATGATCCTACAATGACAAACATTAAAGGTTTTTATGAATATCTGCCTGCAGGCTATACACCCGGCAGCAGTAAAAAGTATCCCCTTATTATTTTCTTTCATGGAGTAGGTGAGCTGGCCAGTTCAGGTGCCCCCCTTTCCGCAGTATTAAAGAATGGTCTTCCCAATGTAATCGCACAAGGCAAATTCCCCATCACCTTCACCGTCAATAATCAGGACTTTTCATTTATCGTGATTTCCCCTCAGTTCAATACCTGGCCGGGATCTGCAGATGCGATTAAGTTTAAAAATTACCTCCTTACAAAATATGACGTTGACGTCAACCGTATTTACATTACCGGCTTGAGTATGGGAGGAGGAGAAACCTGGGGAGCGCTTACTGAGAATAAAACAGAAGCAAAAGCATTTGCCGCTTCGGCAATTGTTTGTGGCTATTACCCTCCCACGACGGCGCTGGCAGCAAATATTGCCGCCAACAATACACCCATCTGGGCTTTTCATAATAAAGTAGATCCCGACGTATCGCCCGATTATTCTATTAACTGGGTGAAATATATTAATGCCAGTACACCGGCACCTAATCCACTGGCAAGACTCACCATCTTCGATGCTTCCGGACATAACGCCTGGACAAAGGCTTATGACCCTACTTACAAAGAAGACAATAAAAATATGTACGAATGGATGTTACAATATTCCAAAAATGGAACGGTAACACCACCACCTGTGACACCGCCACCTGTTACGGGTGGCAGACGTATTGTAGTGCCAATGACCAACACCGCCAACGGACGGGCAGAAATGTATTATCCGAACGCCATGGCAACATTGGGCGTTAAACCCGGTGATACTTTGTGCATTCCGGCGGGGGAGTATGAGTACCTTCATTTGGGTAATATCACCGGTACAGCAGACAAGCCGGTGGTGATCACCAACTGCGGAGGACAGGTAAAACTGGGGGTCAGAAACCAGGGAACGGCCGCGGTTTTTAATGCGCCCACCTGCCGCTTTGTAGAGATCAGCGGTAGCGGAGATAAGAATTATGAATATGGCTTCGACCTGAATGGGACTAACATCACCGGCTTACAGATATTTGGTCTCACCCTGGGAGTAGGTAGCTCCGATTTTGATGTACACAACATATTTATTCATGATGGTGGTATCATGTTGCAGGCCAAAACACTGCAAGCCTGCGCACAGCCGCAGTATCTCGAAGGAAATTATGTGATGAAGAACGTGAAAATTCACCACATTAAATGTCTGAACTCACTATGGGAAGGCTTCTATATTGGTAATACCCATTACTTCTGGACAGAAGGCACCTGCACTGATATGCGCTCGCACTGGATAGAAAACATCCTGGTGTATGATAATGATCTCGAAAACATTGGTAGTGACGCCATGCAAATCTCCATGGCAAAAAACGGGGATAACCGCGTCTTCAATAACAAGATTGTGAATTATGGGATTTCACAGAATTCAGCCCAGGGCTATGGAATTCTCGTTGGCTCAGGCTCCAGTCTCAAAGTATATAACAACAATATTTCAAAAGGATATATGCCGGGAGTAACTATTTTCGGATCTGGCGTAAGTCAGATCTATAATAATGTTATCTCAGATATCCATTATGAAGGTATTAATGTATCGGATAAAATTCCGGCTAACACCACGCCGGATATTTTCCCTCCTCCGGCTGCCATTATTTATAACAATACCATTGTTAATACAGACAGCGGAGCGAATGCGATCAAGATCTTTGCTTACCAGACGCCCATTGGACACCAGGTATATAACAACCTGATGATAGAGAAGGGAACAGCTTACGACTATCCGGTAAAAGGGATGTATATTAAAGGCGACCTCCCTATTAAATTACTGTATTCAAATAACCTCTGCTACCCAAGCCAGGTAGCGGCTCAAATGGTAGATAGCGCCAGCAAAAATTACCGTTTGCTGCCAACATCTCCAGCCGTAAATGTGGGACGGGATATGAGTGATTTTAGTTTAAATACAGACTTTGATAGTACGCCACGCCCCCAGCAGGTAAAATATGATGTGGGTGCTTTTGAAGTGAAAGCAGGGACTTCCTCGCCGCCGCTGGCAAATGCAGGTACCAATATTACGATTACCCTGCCTGTCAATAATACAGCGCTCGACGGATCCGCCTCTACTGCTGCAAGTGGAAGTACCATCAAAAGTTATGCATGGAAAAAAATCAGCGGTCCAACCGGCGATGTCATTACGAATGGGACTACCGCCAAACCCACTATTACAGCCCTTACAGAAGGCACCTTTATATATGAACTAACAGTAACCGATAGCAAAGGATTAACCGGAACGGCGAGAGTGAGTGTTATCGTTAAGCCGGCGGCCAACAAACCACCGGTAGCCAATGCGGGCAAAAATATCCAGATTCAGTTACCCGTGAATAGCGCCTCGCTTGATGGAAGTGGCTCCACCGATGCCGATGGACAAATTGCTACCTGGTTATGGCAAAAGACTGCTGGTCCTGCCGGTGGCGACCTCTCCGTCACAGGTGCTGCTAAAACAAACGTGAGCAACTTGCTGGCAGGTACCTATACTTTTCAGCTCACCATTACCGATAATGCTGGCGGGAGTAATAGCGCCACTGTAAACGTAGTGGTACTCGCAGCAGCCAACAAACCACCGGTAGCCAATGCCGGCAAAAATATTCAGATTCAGTTACCCGTGAACAGCGCCTCGCTCGATGGAAGTGGTTCTACCGATGCAGATGGACAAATCGCTACCTGGTTGTGGCAAAAGACCGCGGGTCCTGCTGGTGGTGACCTTTCTGCCACGGGTTCGGCTAAAACAAATGTGAGCAATCTGGAGGAAGGTACCTATACTTTTCAGCTCACCATTACCGATAACGCTGGCGGGAGTAATAGCGCCACTGTAAGCATAGTGGTACTGGCAGCGGTACAGCAAAACAAACCACCGGTAGCTGATGCCGGCAATAATATTCAGATTCAGTTACCTGTAAATACTGCTTCACTTGATGGAAGTGGTTCCACAGATGCAGATGGACAAATCACGACCTGGTTGTGGAAAAAGACTGCTGGTCCTGCCGGTGGCGACCTTTCCACCACAGGTTCGGCCAAAACAAATATCAGTAACCTGATTGCGGGTACTTACACTTACCAGCTGACAGTCACCGATGATGCAGGCGCCAGCAACAGTACCAGTGTAAATGTAGTGGTACTGGCAGCAGTGGAACCCAACAAACCACCGGTAGCAGATGCTGGCAATAATATTCAGATGCAGTTGCCCGTGAATACTGCTTCACTTGATGGAAGTGGTTCCACAGATGCAGATGGACAGATTACCACCTGGTTATGGAAGAAGACTGCTGGCCCTGCCGGTGGCGACCTTTCCACTACAGGTTCGGCCAAAACAAATATCAGTAACCTGATAGCGGGTACTTACACTTACCAGCTGACAGTCACCGATGATGCAGGCGCCAGCAACAGTACCAGTGTAAATGTAGTGGTACTGGCAGCAGTGGAACCCAACAAACCACCGGTAGCGGATGCCGGCAATAATATTCAGATTCAGTTGCCCGTGAATAGTGCTTCACTTGATGGAAGTGGTTCCACAGATGCAGATGGACAAATCACCACCTGGTTGTGGAAGAAGACTGCTGGCCCTGCAGGTGGAAACCTTTCTGCGGCAGGTTCGGCCAGAACAAATATCAGTAACCTGGTAGCAGGTACTTACACTTACCAGTTGACAGTCACCGATGATGAAGGCGCCAGCAACAGTACCAGCGTAAACGTAGTAGTACTGGCAGCAGTGGAACCCAACCAACCACCGGTAGCCAATGCAGGCAATAGTATCCAGGTGCAGTTGCCGGTGAATAGTGCCTCACTCGATGGAAGTGGTTCCACCGATGCAGATGGACAAATCACTACCTGGTTGTGGAAGAAGACCGCTGGTCCTGCCGGTGGAAATCTTTCTGCGGCAGGTTCGGCCAGAACAAATATCAGCAACCTGGTAGCAGGTACTTACACGTATCAGTTGACAGTAACAGATGACAAGCAGACAACAGCAACGGCTACTGTAAATGTAGTGGTGTTGCCGGTGATCGTTAATAACACGCCACCGGTAGCAGCAACAGCCGGCGATAGAACCATACAACTCCCAATAGAAGCGGTTTTTGCAGATGGTACGGCATCCTATGATGCAGATGGCAGCATTAAAACATATGCGTGGTCGCAGGTGTCGGGACCGTCAACCGCAGAAATTATAAATCCTGACCTGGCGCAGACACTGATTAAAAATCTGAAAGTAGGTGTCTATAAGTTCCAGCTGATCGTAACAGATAATGCAGGTGCTACCGCTACGGCTTTCTTCCAGGTAACAGTAATAACCTCCGGTCCGGATACACATACAGAAGATTCTGCCCGTATATTTCCCAATCCTGCGGTAAGTTATATTCGCCTGCATGTGGTGCGAACGGGTACTACTCCTTTGCAGGTGCGTATCTATGATGTGAAAGGAAGACAACACCAGAATCTCAGGTTTACCACCCCTGATTCATTTCAGACAGATATTAATATTAATAACATGCCTACCGGCTATTATCTGCTGGAGGTGAGAGGAGAAGGAAGTAGTAGTTTCCGTTGGAGCGGACATTTTATTAAGGTAGCCAATTAAACTTTTTCCCAGGTACCGGTGGCCGGCTGGTACTGACGGATGGGGCGGGCAGGATTGCCAGCTACTACCGTGTAAGGGGGAACGTTTTTGGTCACTACGCTGCCACCAGCTACCACCGAATGGCGTCCAATAGTAACACCGGCAGTGATCACACTGTTGGCGCCAATCCAGCAATCGTCTTCCACCACTATTTCGGCGATAGAGCAGGGCTGTAGCGAAATAGGTACATTGGGATCGGTATAACCGTGGTTAAGTCCGGATAATACAATGTTCTGGGCCAGTATAACATTATTGCCTATACGCACCGGACCAATGACTACATTTCCAATGCCTATTCTGGTATGGTCACCGATAATGACGGCTCCCATTCCGTTATTGATGGTCGCAAAATCTTCTATGGTAGAATAACGGCCAAGCATAAACGTATTAAAAGGAAGTACATCTATCCGGGTACGCCTTCTTATCAGCGACCCCTTTCCCTTTTTGTGTTTGAACGGGTTCACAAACCACTGCACCCACTTCCGCGGGCGTGCCTGATTTTTAGGCATCAGCAGATACAAAGCCAGTTTTTTTAGGCCGGGGCGTTGTTTTATGTTGGTGATGATACTCATAAGGAATGACCGCTAGTGTTCAATATAGCCTGGTAAATTGCCTTCACGGAATTTTCCCAGGTATGTGTACCCGCAAATTGTATACGTGCTGCTGTCAACTGATCCGTATTTTCAGCAATCGCTTTTTCTATCAGCGGGACATAATAATCTGCCGTAGCAGCGAGGTATACATAATCTTTGAATAACTCCATGGTTTTAGTAGCAGTAGCTACTACCGGTTTACCCATGGCCAGGTATTCATCAATTTTTAAAGGATAGTTGCCAACGGTTACCGTATTCAGCACCTGCGGATTGATGCATACATCAAAGGACTGTACATAAGCAGGAAGCACGGAGATATCTTTTTTGCCTGTGAAATGAACATTCGGTAGCTGATGTAACGCTGATCGGAGGAAATCCTCATCTTCCGGTCCAACCAGCACCAATTGCCACTGCGGACGCTCTTTGGCTATTTTAAGCAGGATATTGATGTCCAGCCGCAGTGATTTAAGCGCACCTACATAACCTATTACCGGTCCCTTTCCAACAGGAACATCTGCCGGCACGGAATGTTTTATCTGGGCATCGAAAAGTTGTAAGTCGCAGCCCTGTCCTACATAATAACTGGCAGGATTATGCTGTTGCAGCATTTCCGCGAGGTACAATGAATTAGCCACTGCTACATCTGCTTTGGCAATATGCCGGGGTTCCAGCAGCTGCCCATGTTTTTGCCAGTAAGGTACGCCCAGCAGATAATCCCTGCTGTAATAAACATACCTTTCCGGTTGCAGCAACTCTTTCAGGTAGTATCCCCGGAATATATCATTGTCATTAAAGAGAATGATGTCTTTGAAATTCATGGCGGTTACCGCCTCTCTGATACTATCGGCGAACTTCCTGTTATTTCGTTTGTTAAACCAGGAAAACAGCCGGGTAGAAGGAAGCCAGTTAATGGATTCCAGCACAACCGAGGGGTAGAAGTTCCATAAGTTGTGGCTGATCGGCACAATGGAAGGTACTTTTTTCTCTTTCGTGTCAAGGTGATACTGCACATGAGGATCTCCTTTCCCGTTTAAAATAGTACGTCTGTCTAACGGAGCATTGATATATAGCACCCTGTTATGCCGCGCAAATTCCTGCGCAATGTTTTTACAGTTGCTGCCAATAGCGGTGTACCATTGTTGGAGCCCTATAATAACTATATCTCTGTTTTGAATTAAAGGCACAGTAGTAAGGTCTAAGATGTATCGGTTTGAATAAATTAAATATAAGGTAGCAGGTTTACCTGGGGTATGGTTAAATTATTGCAGTTGTTAAATTAATCCACAAATTAAATAAAAAAAATCAATATTATTGAACAAGTCACTAAGGGACGGAGTTTTAATTAAAAACAGAAAATCATTCTATGTCGGAAACAATTGAAATCAGGACGCTAACGGTAGAGGACTACCTGGACCTGAAAGAATCTATGCTGTCTGCCTATGCAGACATGGCCGGCAGCTATTGGAGAGAGCCAACTATACAAAGACTGATCAAACTTTTTCCCGAAGGGCAGATTGCGGTAACGGTAAACGACAAAGTGGTGGGATGCGCTTTGGCTATTATTGTCGACTATGAGAAGTTTGGAGATAGCCATACCTATGAGCAGATCACCGGGTATTATACATTTAACACCCATAATCCAAAGGGTGATATCTTATATGGCATCGAAGTATTTGTACATCCTGACTATCGGGGTAAACGACTCGCCCGGCGTTTGTATGATGCCCGTAAAAATCTTTGTGAGCAACTGAATTTGCAGGGTATTGTGGCCGGTGGCCGTATTCCCAACTATGAGAAGTATGCAGAACGTTTGTCTCCAAGGGAGTATATAGAAAAGGTACAGGACCGGGAAATCTATGATCCTACCTTAACGTTTCAGTTCTCCAACGATTTTACGGTAAAGAAAATTCTAAAGAATTATTTGCCAAACGATGAGGCGTCGATGGGGTTTGCTACCCTGCTTCAATGGTTTAATATTTACTACGAGAAAGACCTGGATACGATCCGCTATAATAAATCTACCGTACGTATTGGATTGGTGCAGTGGCAGATGCGGGATTATGGCAGCCTGGAAGGGTTTCTGCAACAGGTGGAATATTTTATTGATGCGGTGAGCGACTATGGGTCCGACTTCGTGGTGTTCCCGGAGTTATTCAATTCGCCGTTGATGAAGGAGTTTAACCAGATGGATCCTGCAGGCGCTATCAGGGGAGTGGCAAAGTATACAGATGGGTTACGGGAAATTTTCCAGCAGCATGCCGTTGCCTACAATGTCAATATCATTTCCGGCAGCATGCCCATCGTGATCGACGAAGTACTGTACAATATCTCTTACCTATGTCGCCGCGATGGGACCTATGAGCAATATATCAAAATCCATCCAACGCCGGGAGAAGTGTCTGCCTGGGGGATTAAAGGTGGAAGCGAGGTAAAAGTGTTTGATACGGATTGTGGTAAGATAGGCATACAGATCTGTTATGACGTGGAATTTCCGGAACCTTCACGCATCCTGGCCGAACAGGGCATGCAGATTCTTTTTGTTCCTTTCATGACAGATACGCAGCATGCATACAACCGGGTACGCTTTTGTGCGCAGGCAAGGGCCGTT
>NZ_DATCVJ010000268.1:0-2183 GCF_036566945.1 Chitinophaga sp.
GCTACCTGAATAACCGCTTCCCCGGCGCTTGCCTGCAAAACCATAATTTCAGAAACTGATGGACGTTTAAGGTCAAATACCAAATATTCATAAGAGATATTTTCTGATAAGTCATTAATGACATTCACCATCCGTTCAGGCCCACTCATTATAATAGTTGTTTTACCTTCCCCTCTAACGCCATCGCCATGAATGCGTACATACCTTGCCCCTTCTATCAGAATACCACAAGGCTTTGGTGTGAATGTATAATCGGAAGTGTTAGAAATATACCATATACGCCGTAAGGACTTTGGAGAAGTGAATTGATGTTTACCAGGCAAAAAATGAATATCAATTGGCTCTTTCGATGTGCCTGCGCCAAACGGCATTAATGTTTGCTCATGTATGCCGGGTGCTATGACAATTTTATCACCAGGTGCCAGTCTCAAAGCGTTTACATTAGCGAACGATTTCCATGCAGTGGAGCTTTTAGTACCTTTGTTTTGATCGCTACCTGTTATCGGATTGACAAAATAAGTTGTATGTCCAGCTGACGATACACGCCTGGACGAATCGGGATAAGGAGTTTTTGCCACCTCTCTCAATTTCGCCCATTCCATTGCGGTTTGCCCATAACCTTGCTGCAACATTAGAAAGGAACATAATACTACTAGTAAGCTTAAGCGAACTTCATCCATTATTTTATATCATGTCTTTGTAAGGTCACTCAAGATCGGTTCTAATACAGGAACGAGCAACTAACATTTTGACATCTATTGATACTATTTTTGCGCGGCTCCAAAAAAATATTCAATATATCTATTCCCGGATGGGAATTTACTTATTTTTAGCATTACCTTATACCAGCAGGATCATCGATATCAACCCTTATATCATGAAATATTTGAAGTCCACCAGGTAATAACTTTTCTTCACTTCTCTTTATAGAAGAGAAAAATATTGACACTGTCTTTGAACAATCTTTAACAACAACTGTTCTAGTTCAGTGGGTTAAACTACATATACTCCTAAGCAAGAACCCGATAACGCTCATCATCTCCGCATTACACCCATAAGGTGTGTGCTATTTTTATTTGCAATTTTATATTCATTTTGCTGCAATTCAGCATCTGGTTATACCTGTGCGTCACGCAAAGCGACCTGAATTACCCTTGCTGCCGGTAATAGGTTCTGGGCATTAACAAAGAAATTTTAACATTCATCTTTATCAAATATATAACTACCACTATCCACAATTTAAATTGAACAACAATGGCAACAAAACTAAGGCTATGGTATCTTTTACTGCCAGTGGCGGCAATCTATTCCTCGTGTAGTTCCCCTACAGCGAAAGAGAGTTCCGGTGGCGAAGAAAATTCCAACGTTAAAGATGCTAGCACATTTACCCAGGAAAAACAAAAAGAAATTCTATCCTACCTGCCTTTCAATGATACATCGGACTTCGCAGATGCCAGGAAAGGCTTTATTGCCACGTTGGATGCAGGTGAAATTAAGGACGAAAAAGGAACTGTTGTATATAGCATGAAACAGTATGATTTTATTAAAGGTACTGCTCCAGCTACAGCTAATCCCAGCCTTTGGCGTCAAAGCGAAATAAACAGCATTAATGGTTTGTTCAAAGTCACCGATGGTATTTATCAGATCCGGGGGTTTGACCTGGCTAACATGACGCTCATAGAAGGAAAAACCGGTTGGATTGTTATTGATCCATTACTCTCTCCTCCAACAGCAAAAGCCGGGTTGGAACTTGCAAATCAAAAATTGGGTACAAGGAAAGTATCCGCTATCATACATACCCATAGTCATATCGACCACTTTGGCGGAATACGTGGTGTAGTAGATGAAAAAGATGTTATCAGTGGTAAAGTTCCCATCTATATCCCAGAAGGATACTTCGACGAAGCTATTTCTGAGAACGTGATGGGTGGGAATACGATGGGAAGAAGGGCCTCCTACATGTATGGCAATCTGCTTCCCAAAGATGCAAAGGGCACACTGGGAACAGGTCTTGGCCAAACAACATCTACCGGTCTTGCCGGCATCCTGGAAGGAACTGATGTGATTAAGAAACTGGATGGAGAAAGCAGGATCATAGACGGTGTAAAAGTTGAGTTCATTTATACCCCCGAATCTGAGGCTCCTGCAGAGATGATGTTTTACTTCCCGGAGTTTAAAGCATT
>NZ_DATCVJ010000269.1:0-2920 GCF_036566945.1 Chitinophaga sp.
ACCCGATGGCTACTCCAAAAATATTGAGGAAGCTGTAAGTCTTGTTTTTCCAGAGATTCCTTAATGTGATCTTGAAGTAGTTTTTAAACATCATAGCATATACACCTTTTACAAAAATAGTGCGGTTTCCTAAAAGACCAAGATAATGCCATGGTGGGAGGGATTGATAATTAGTTGTTTAGGTAATGATGGCTGTCCGGTTTTGGGGGAGGGGTGTCCGGATGTGGACAATGGGGGGCTGCTGTGAGTCGGGCGATGGCAAACAACCGGATGATCATGGGCCGCTCTGGGGGAGCGGCCCATATCCTTAACTCGTCCGCTTCGCCTTTTTCAACGCAATCTTATACTTATCCGGTGTACCCGAAATGTTCAGATTCATAAAACGGATCTTCTTATCCTTATCCCGGACTTCAATAGCATCCACCTGGTCCACGTTCACCTCTTCCTGTTGCCGGCCAAATAGCGCCTGGAAACCCACCTGGGTTACCATCTTCATGGGGATGCGCAGGAAATAGTTCATGCTCATATCCAGCGATTGACTGCCCGATACTTCTATATACCCCAGGGAAGAATTGATGCTCATATTCGGAATTTCCAATACGCCGTTTTTGAGCGTGAGCTTATTACGAAGCGTATCAAATCGTACCATGCGTAGGTTCTTGTCTTTGAAATACCCGGCCATGGCCTGCATAGGACCAAAGTCCAGCAAGGTGCCGTTATGGATTTCGATATCCATCTGTGACTCCGTTTCATTGAGTACCGGTGTAAGATCCGGGTGCATACGTACATAACTCTTGATATGTCCGCTCAGCGTGCCTTTCAGGTTGTTGTTCAAGACAAAGTCCTGCCCGAAATTATCAAATTTGATGAGCAGTTTGGAGAGGTCAACATTTTCCAGGTAAATACCATTTTTGAAATACAGCTTTTTCGGATCGCTGGCATTGAACATCCCCCGCATGGCGATGTGTCCGCCGGCGATGTTCATGGCAATGGTATCAACCTTTATTTTCTGGTCTTCCCGCATATGGACATTGGCGAGTACATTTTTCAGCCATAACTTTTTGTACTTGACTTTCTTCACATCTACCTGCGCTTCAAATTCAGAAAAAGGAATATTGAAGATATTAAAACCTGCGGCATGCAGGGAGTCGTTCTCCTTTACTGTGGTGTGTTTCACCGGCGCGGCAGTGGCCACCGGATGCTCGCTGAAATCATAGTTCATCAGCTCATCAATGTCCAGCAGCTCAGATTTAAAGCGGAAGTAGTTACTTTTCTTTTCTTTGTTTTTACGCTTGCCTACGGCGTAACGCATGTTCAGGTCAAAGTCGGTGCGACCTATTTTTCCGGCCAGCGTATCTACTACAATAAACCGGTTATTTCCATAACGAATCCTGCCGGTTACTTTTTCGATGTTGATCGGATGCGCTTTTAATGTGCCGGAAATATTGGCGATACGGGCATCTATTTTCTTGAAAACGGTATCGTATTTAATCTCCATTTTGCTCCGCAGCCAAACATTATTGGCCTGCTCATACCAGTAGCCTTGCGGAATAAATTTATGGCCACGCTGACTGATCAGGTCATTCACTGCCAGGCGGTTCGACTTAAAGTCGAAAGCAACCGTAGTATTGCCCTTTTTGATCTTATCAAACCAGATCGCGTAGTTATTCAACCGGCCTTTGAAGGCAAAGCCGCTGCTGTCGATGTTTCCACTGAAATTAGGCACTCGTAAACTGGTGTCATTAATCACCACTTCCGCGTTAAAATCATGCAGGGCATGCGGGTATTGCTGGAATTTGGCATACAGCTTTTCTACCTTGAAAGTGCCATGCGGCAAAGGTGTAGGATGTAACAACTCATTCACAGATGTTTCCAGTGCCAGGCCTATATTAAACCCGGTGATCACTTCTTTAGATAAAATAGGGTGGGTGGAATCAAATTTATATAATTCTCCCAGCTGCAAACGCTTACTGGAGGCGCTGAAGTTAACGGCTACCGGTTTATTCTGCTGGTGAAACAATGCAGGGATATCACTTACAGATCCCTGTGCCAGTATATCGGAGCTGCCTATACGAAAAGCAATAGAATCCAGCTGAAGGCGTCCCTGTTCTATCTGTGCATGCACATTCATGTTTCTCACCGGCAGATGATAGCCGGGGATACGGAACTCCAGGTTCTTTACGGTGAGTTCACTTTGTACGCCTTCTTTCAGTTTGGCTAAACTTTCTTCCGGAATACGCAGGTCTACCATTTCCCGGAAATTCATGTTCAGCTTTATTTCGCCACTGATTTGCTCCAGGTCTTTGATGCCCAGGAATTCTCCCACAAACCGCAGGTTCAGCTCAGAATAAAGCTGCATGATGATCTGCGGATCCGTAAAATTCTTCATCACAAAGTTTCCTTTGAATACCCCGGTACCCGGTCTGGCGTTGAAGTTCAGCACATGCAGCTCAGAGGTTTGCAGGTTATGCGCGGCGCCGTTGGTATAGTATCCTTTAAAGCCCATGGAATCTACCTTACGATCTACTTTTTTGTTTTGAAACCATACGTTTTCGCAGCCGAAATTGAACTCCATCAGCGGCATGATGCCTTTTCCAATTGCTCCTTTGATGATGCCATCAAAGAAAATGCGGCCATCATGTTTGTATTTGTCCAGCATGTCGGCCACGTCTTTAGGTACCATGGCCAGCAACAGGTTGATGTCGGGTTTGTCGCCTTTCACTTTAAGGTCTACATAATGTTCGCTGGCCGTTCCTTGTAGTAACAAAGAAGCTTCTTCCAAACGGATGGTGCCCGGTGGCAGGGTGAGTTGTTTCTTCTGTTTGTCGTATTCCGCACTCAGCTTAAAACTCAGCTGCTTATGCCGAAACAACGAAGTATCTGTTTTACCGGTAACATCTATCAGCAGCTTACTATCCAG
>NZ_DATCVJ010000270.1:0-12319 GCF_036566945.1 Chitinophaga sp.
TTCTGTGATGCCTTTTAATTCGCCATTGGTGACAGGCAGCGTAGCGGTGAGAGCGTTGGTAATTAATTGTCCGTCCAGGGCCTCGATTACCTTTGTCTGCAGTGTAGTAGCAGCGCTATCGTTAACGGGTATACGAAGATCAGCCGCCTTTATTTTCTCACATACAAAATTATTAACCGGCACTGAAGGGATGGCATCGATGAGTGTATGGCCGTTCTCCGCTACTTTTATGCCGCGGATATATGTTGCAAGAATGTTAAAGTTTTGGAGGTCATCTACTACAATAAAATCTGCCGGATCATTTTCCTTCAATAGTCCATTATCGAGTTTATAATGGAGTACCGGGTTGATGCAGGCGGCCTGTAATACCTTAAAAAGATCAATACCGTGTGCCATGGCGCGTTTCACCAGCAGGTTAATGTGTCCTTCTTCCAGGTTGTCGGGATGTTTATCATCGCTGCAGAACATGATTTTCGCGGTATGATCCTGCAGCAGCGGATACAGTGCTTCAAAGTTTTTGGCGGCGCTCCCTTCCCGGATGAGAATGTGCATACCGTGTTGCAATTTATCCAGTGCTTCTTCTATTGTAAAACATTCATGATCGGTGCTGATACCTGCTGCGATATATTCGCGGGCAGCTTCGCCACGAAGGCCGGGAGCATGGCCATCTACGGGCTTATTCGCTTTTTTTGCGGCCGCTATTTTGGCCAGTACCTCCGGGTCTTTATGCAGTACGCCCGGGAAATTCATCATTTCTGTAAGGTATTTGATATCATCGCGCTGCAGCAGGGCTTCCACATCCGCGACGCTGACAGTAGCGCCGGCGGTTTCAAAAACGGTGGCCGGTACGCAGGAAGGCGCGCCGAAGTTAAACCGGAAGGGCACTTTTTTACCATTCTCCAGCATATATTCCACCCCTTGTATGCCCATTACATTGGCTATTTCATGAGGATCGCTCACTGTGGCAATAGTGCCGTGAACGACCGCCAGGCGCGCAAATTCAGAAGGTATGAGCATAGAGCTTTCTATGTGTACATGCGCGTCTGTAAAGCCGGGCAGCAGGTAGTTCGGGTATTGGTGGTTGTTGCGTTCAATTCTGCGGATATAGCCTTCTTCTATATGAAGCGTGGCCGGATATATTTCCTGTTGCAGTATATCAACCAGGTTGCCTGAAATCTGGAATGTATTCATGCTGTAAATCTAAGGAATAGGTCTCATTTTCAAGCGTGGCGTGTTTTTTGGAAAGATGCACGGGAGATGTTTTTTGGTTATCTTTATTTGCTTAAAAAAGCCATCAAAAATTCTTTTATGACAAGAATGAAATTTTTCACGCTGTTAGCAGCTCTTTTAATAGCTGGCGCAGCTACCTATGCACAAACTGTAGATGACATCATAGCAAAGAATATTGTCGCCATGGGGGGACAATCAAAGCTGAAAGAGATTAAATCGCAGTACGTTGAAGGAAACATGGAAGTGCAGGGCATGACCGTGCCTATCAGAAGATGGGTGAAGCAGGATGAAGCCATGCGCTTAGAGTTTACGGTACAGGGAACAGACAACATCCAGGTAGTAACACGTAGCAATGGATGGAGTTTGATGCCGGTGATGGCGCAAACGCAGCCGCAGGACATGGATCCGCAGATGCAAAAACTGATGCAAAGCCAGCTGGACGTAAGGGGAGAGTTATATGAATACAAAGCCAAGGGCAAAAAAATAGAGTTGCTGGGGAAGGATTCCGTAAACGGGTCTCCGGCCTATAAGCTGAAAATCACCTCTGCAGATGGTTTGACAGGCACTGCTTACCTGGATACCAAAACTTATTTACTGGTGAAAGCTACTAATAAAGTGAACATCCAGGGACAGGATATGGAAGTGGTAACAACGCTGTCTGATTATAAGAAAACGCCCGATGGGCTGACTTATCCGGGTACTACCGAACAAAGTCCGGGTGGTGTGAAAATCAATATTGTGAAGATAGAAACCAATCAGCCGGTGGCCGATAGTTTATTTACGAAACCACAATAGTAATATTCCTTATTCAGATCAGCTGGTGCTGGTCACCGGCTGATCTGAATAGCGATATTATTTATAGAGTGCGCTCATTGCCTTGGCTTCTTCTGCCATTTTTTTTGCCAGGTGTGCCGGCTGCAGCACTTTTACCTGGGCGCCATAACTGAGGAGGGTCATGGTGAGTTCAGGATTAATAACAACGTTAAGGGATATACGGCATTCTTTGCTGTTATCTTCCACTACTTTCTGAGAAGCGTGAATAGGCTGTGATTTCACATATTTACCCTGCCGGGGCACGAAACTCAGCAGTACATTTTCGGGTTCTCCGTCGTGTACCGTGATGCCAATAGCATGTTGAAAATAGCTGGCATCATCAAAATTCTTTTCATCAAAATGTTTCATGGTAGGCCAGAGTTTTACGACCCTGTCCAGCGCAAATGTAACTACAGCACCACCGCGGGTTTGCTGACTTTTTCCGATGAGGTAAAAGCGGTGTTGATACTCGCGCAGGTGATAAGGCTCTACCCAGTGTTCCTTGGGTTCATCCCGGTCAAAGCTTTGATAGGCAATACGGATGACTTCCAGGTTTTTGATAGCATCTACTATTTCCGGAATATGCTCTGCTCCTTTGTATTGAGCGGTGCGGGTAAACTTGATCAGCCCTTTATGCTGCAGGGCTTCGCGATTCATTTTGAGGCTGGCGGCTATTTTCAAAATGGCATCTTCAAACTGCTGTACCACAGGTAAACTGCGGAACTGCTCCAGTATGCCGATCGCTATTTCCAATCCCTGTAAATCAGCTTCTTCAATAGGCGAATTGCCGATAGAAAAACTATCGTCCGAATAGCGGTAGGTACCACTACTGCGGTCGTACACAATAGGCGCCATATAATTCAGTTCCGGGTCCTGGCGCATGTCCTGAATGTCTTTCTGGATGGTACGGACAGATATGCCGGTTCCCATTTTATCAGATACGTACTCTATCAGGTTTTCCAGGGTAGGTTTGGGCTTCTGCTTGTTGCGCAGGCGCTCGTCAATCCAACGGTAGCGCGACACCGCGTCTTTGTTCTTTGGCAAAAGATAAAATTTAGATAATAAAAATACGCAATTCCCGCTTTTGCAAACAGGATTAAAAAAATTATAGCGAAAAGATCACTACGCAAATTCTTTGCGTGCAGCGCGGTTAGATTTGTATTGTTATTAAAACGGGATGGTTATGAATACAGTAAATACAACAGCCATTACGCAGATGCAGGCTATTTCAATTGGACAGATCATCATGGATGATTCTAATTACCTGACGCTCTGGGGACAGGTGCTACATGATAATAGGTGGTATCCGTGTGATTTTGTAACTACTTATGAAGTAATGAATACCATGCTTCGTTTCAGCCAGGATAAGCATGATGCGGTGCAGATGACGATTGTGAAAAAGCTGGAAGATATGTGCCGGGTGCCGGATATTATCGATCTGGAAGCGGAACTGGGCAGCAGTGTTGTTTTTGATAACCTTACTTTTTATATGAGACGTCCCTGCCTGCAGCAGGACGATAACTGGGAGGCTTATGCGGACGAGGAGTGTTATTATATAGAAAGGGTGGTTCAACTGCCTGTTGTACCCACTTTGCCCCCCGCAGCCCGTCATGATGCCAATGATGTGCAGGAAAGAATGGAGTACTGTATCCAGTTGCTTCACGACGCCTATAACCTATACCTTGGATTTATTGAGATAGAACTCGGGGATGAAGCTGCCCGAATAAAGGCCGGACTGGAAGATGATAACAAATTCAGTATGGCTTACTATGCCTGGCAGCTACATACCTCAAATACCTAAACCCCTGTCATCCATATTTTTATCTATTGTATGAACCCTTTTTATCTGTTGAATTAAACCCCTTGTTTGTCCGTTTGAATTAACCCTGTTGAACATTGTTTGTTAACCCCAATTCCCTCGCCCAGGAAAAAATATCAATTAAATTGAGAAAAAAATCCCTTAAAGTCTATAAATTTTGTAGGAAAATGCTATTTTTGGTCAATTAAATCGTGAAACTATGAGTTTAAGACTGGGAGATGTTGCTCCTAATTTCAAAGCCAATACCACTTTAGGGGAAATAGATTTTTACGATTTCCTCGGTGAGGGCTGGGGTATATTGTTTTCCCACCCGGCAGATTTTACCCCGGTATGTACTACTGAATTAGGTAAAACGGCTTTATTAGGGGAAGAATTTGCAAAACGCAACACTAAAGTACTGGCTGTCAGCGTAGATCCATTAGATAAACACCTGAGCTGGATAAATGATATTAACGAAACACAACAGTGTGACGTAACTTTTCCTATTATTGCAGATGAGAATAAAACAGTAGCTAATTTGTATGATATGATTCATCCAAATGCTTCTGAAACTTTTACAGTAAGATCCTTGTTTATCATAGGACCAGACAAAAAAGTAAAACTCATCATCACTTATCCGGCCTCTACCGGCAGAAACTTCGTAGAAGTACTGCGTGTACTGGATTCTCTGCAGCTCACAGCTAAATATAGTGTAGCTACTCCGGCAGACTGGAAAGATGGTGAAGATGTAATCGTAACGGCAGCAGTGCCTACTGCAGATATTCCTGCACGTTTTCCGAAAGGCCATAAAATCATTAAGCCTTACCTGAGAACAACACCGCAGCCCAACAAATAATACCAAAAAGAAGCCGCTAGGCTCTTCTAATAAAGATTTTTTAATGGTTGGTTTTTGATTTTTACGAAACGGGGATTTCTCCCCGTTTTTTTTATGCCCCCTCCCGATCCCCTCCCCAGGTAACAGTTTGTTAATGTACACTTAACACCCAGGTAATAAATAAATAAATTCTGGCCGCTAGTTTTGCTGAAAAATACATTCAATCCATTTTTATGGAATATCATTTACTATCTGATAAGCAGCTACTGGAGGAATGTACCAAAGATAATATCAGCGCATTTAATGTCTTATTTGACCGGTATTTCGGAAGACTCTATACCTACGCGCTTGGCTATGTCCGGGATGAATATTTTGCGGAAGAGGCCACAATGGACCTTATGATGTGGGTATGGGAGAAAAGACACACTTTACAGATAGAAGGTGAGTTTAAACCCTATATCTTTAGAGCCGCTAAAAACGCCACCATCAAGGCCATCCGCAAAAAAGCCTTATCAATTACTCCCATAGAATTTATTGAGAATAACCTTTCTTTTGTAGCTACTGCCGCAGACCATGAACTGCATAGCCGGGAGCTGGAAGAAAAATATCTCTCGGATCTTGACCTGCTGAGTCCTCAACGTAAAATAGTATTTAAAATGAGCAGGGAAGGCGACCGCTCTCACGCTGAAATAGCCAATGATCTTAATATATCTGTTAACACCGTTAAGAACCATATCAAGTTTTCCCTGAATCATTTCAGGAAGCAGCTCAATAACCACGGCGATACCGCTCTGACGATTATTATCAGCCTGTCGCTGCTTTTTCTCCATTCCTGAAGCATGCTGCATCCGGATCTATCCCCCCTCTGTTACGCGAAAGTTATCTTTCTATTTTTTCTTTCAAACCGAATAGCCCTCCGTCTCTTTTTTTGTCCCTATTGAATTAACGGGAACCTTTTGCGGCCTGTTAAATAAGAATGGCACCACTAAATCGGGAATTAATCCAAAAGTTTTTAAATGGCAAGTGTACTGCTGAAGAGGAGAAGCTTGTAAACCTGTTTCTAAAAGATCCGGCATCTGAAAAGTTGTTGGATGAAATGCTGTCTGCAAATACGGCTGAAGATTGGCAGGTATTTGAGCATAGCCAGGCTACTCATCCCCGTCAGGAGGAATTAAAAGCGTCTGTTCATAAGAGAATAGAAGCGTTGACTGTACCTGTCAGAAAAATGCGAAAAAATTGGGCGCCGATACGAAATGCTGCTATCTGGATAGGCCTCATCCTCACAGGATTGAGTGTTTTTACGATCAGTTATTTTGGTAATAAAAAAAGCCAGCTGGCTTTTGTAGAATGCAGCAATCCCAACGGACAGCGATCAAAAATAATTCTTCCAGACAGTACTGTGGTTTATCTGGGAGCAGGGAGCCATTTGAAGTATCCCGGGAATTTTGCTAAAGAAAAGAGAGACATCTATCTCTATGGGGAAGCTTTTTTTGAAGTAAGCAAAAAAACACAGCAGCCTTTTATGGTTCATACCGCTGACGTACAAACAATGGTATTGGGGACCTCTTTTAAAATAGAAGCTTTTAAAAATAAGCCTTTACTCGTGGAAGTCGCCACTGGAAAGGTAAGGGTAGACCAAATCGGTAGCAACTTTTCCCGGCCGCTCGCAGTTTTAATACCCGGAGAAAAAGTAATGTTTTATCAAGGAGCGGTTAAAAAAGAAAATGTTGATCCGGAGGAAGTAAAGGATCTGAAAGAAGCACGATTAACATTCAATAATGTATCACTCTATGACATCGCCGATGCATTACAGCGCTGGTACAACGTTAGGATCAGGTTTAAAAAACCTGCAAAATCAGCAGAAAGAATGACGCTGACATTGGATGCCGGCGTTTCAATAGACAAAGTATTGAACGTACTGGGAACAGCGGGACATTTTAACCATGAATTGAAAAATGGAGAAATCATTATTCACTAACAATTAAAATATAAGTAACCCGCCAATCTTATTAAAGGCCGCCGCATTTGATACCGTTATACCACATGCCTGCCAACGCTACGTGGTAAAGTGATAAAAGATAACAAACTATTCCGGCTGAAACCGGGCTAACTACTAATACACAGATTAATGCAAAAAGGATTACATCCCACAATCAAGTTTATGATGAGATGTTCATATATGCTTTTAATTGCCCAGTTTACCTTTATTGGTGTGCTGCTCGCCGGAAACGCCAGCAGTCAGGATCTCGACAAGATAATTGCTATTAAACTGGATCACGCCAGTGTAAAAGAAAGCCTGTTAAACATCCAGGCGAAAAGTGGAATACGGTTCGTGCTGCCGGAAAAATTAATGACAGGGCTGGAGCGAAAAATTACCCTCGCTAATGATCATTCAACAGTGAAATTTTTAATTGAAAAAGTATTGGAATCAACAAACCTCTGCTATAAAGTAGTAGAGGGATACGTGGTCATTGATACGAAACCTGTTCCACAAGATCCGGGTAAATTATCCGGCAGGGTAGTCGACGAGAAAGGTGCGCCTTTACCGGGCGCAACTATCAGGGTGCTCGAAACAGGTGAAGCTGTGCAAAGTGATGCTAGTGGCAACTATACGCTACGTCTTGCGCCAGGTAATTATACAGTGGAAGTAAGCTACATCTCTTTCCGGCGCCAGCAATCAACCAATGTCGTTGTCAAAGAAAGTAAAAGTACTTCACTTGATTTCTCCATGCAGCTGGCTGATAATAAACTTACAGAAGTAGTAGTAAGCTATGGTAAACAAAAAAGCCGGGAGATCACCGGTTCCATCGCCACTGTTGACGCCTCCTCTCTGCAGGATATGCCGGTAGGGCAGTTTGCGCAACAGTTGCAGGGAAAAGTAGCAGGTGTTCAGATCTCCCAAACCAGCGGCCAGCCGGGGCGGGGCATGGGATTTATCATCCGTGGAGCTGCCTCTTTTTACTCGAGTAATCAGCCTCTTTTTGTGATTGATGGTAACCCAATTACGGGAAGCATCAATAACATCAATCCGGCAGAAATAGAAAGTTATACTTTCCTTAAAGATGCATCTGCCACCGCATTGTATGGTTCCAGAGCGGCAAATGGAGTAGTACTGATTACTACCAAACACGCAAAACCAGGAGAGGCAAAAATTGAATTCTCGAGCTACTATGGCGTGCAGAAAATTCCTACCGGAAAATTGCCGGAAATGATGACTGCAAGAGAGTTTGCCTCCTTTATGAAAGAACGTGCTGAAGATGGATTGAAATATGAACCCGGTTATACCGTTTCTGCCGACTATCACGCTGCCTATGATAACCCGGAACAGTACGGAGAAGGAACTAACTGGTTTAAGCTATTGACGAGAACAGCACCCATTCAGAGTTATGATCTCACTGTACGAACAGCGCGCGAACATTCTTCCTCTACAGTGATAGCCGGCTACCAGGAACAACAGGGGGTATTAATCAATACCGGTACCAGGTTATATTCGATGCGCTTTAACCAGGATTTCACTTCCGAAAACAATAAACTTAAAATAGGTTTTAACCTGGCGCCCAGTTACCGGATGGATCATAATAACCGGTTGAACAGTGATGGAGTAGGAGGATATTTTGAAAGATTCTTTGAGGCGAGTCCACTGGTAAGTCCGTACAATCCGGATGGGACATATACCCGCAACGTTTCTTCTCCGGGTATGGTGGCCTATATCAATCCGCTGGCCACTTACGAATTAACCAATGATGATTATAAAACAACCCGCATTCTTGGTAACATTTACCTGAACTACGAGGTGTTGCCGGGATTAAGTATCAAAACAAATGTTGCGGCAGATAAGGGCGCAGAAACCCGTAAATATTTTCAGTCGGGTTTGGTGACTGGCACGCAGGGACAAACTACCGGCACCAGTTCCGCTGTAGACAATGGTTCATGGACCGCAGAAGGAAATCTGGTGTATAATAAAACCTTCTTAAAAGACCATAATATAGAAGCATTGGTAGGCTATTCCGCACAGGAATTTTCCAGCTATAGCAATAACTTAACGGGATTAGGTTTTACCAGCGATGATATTGAATACCTTAATGCTGCTACCAGCGTTACCGGTGGTAGTGGAGCAGGATCTTATTCATTGCTGTCCACCATAGGTCGTCTGAATTATAACTATAAATCCAGGTATCTTTTGTCAGCAGCACTGCGGCGCGATGGCTCTTCGAAATTTGGTATGAATACACAGTGGGGCAGCTTTCCATCCGTATCCGCAGGCTGGATTGTGAGTGACGAATCATTTATGAAAAATGTGAAAGGAATTAATTTCCTTAAGCTGCGGGCGAGTTACGGAATTACCGGTAATAACTTTTTTGCTGGGAACTATGATCCACAGGCCACTATAGGAACTTATTACTACAATTTTAATAACGAAGTTACGCAGGGACAAACCATCAACCGCTTGCCCAATAAAGATTTGAGATGGGAACGTAATAAGCAGTTTGATATTGGTCTTGAAGTGAGCTTGTTAGATAATCGCCTCAGCTTTACCTACGATTATTATCGAAAACTGACTGATGGGCTCATACAACAGCGTTCCATACCTACTTCATCCGGGTTTAACCAGATCATTTTTAATGTGGGCGAACTTAAAATGTGGGGACATGAATTTACGGTGAGTTCCAAAAATCTGACAGGGCAGCTGAAATGGAATACCAATCTGGCTTTATCTTTCGACCGGAACCTGATTACCAACCTGGTAGATCCGGGTTATATCAGAAGAAATGTAACCACCAGTTCAGATTATTTCCGCCAGCAGGTAGGACATCATCTGGGTGAGTTTTACGGTTTTGTTTTTGAAGGATTATATAAAGATGCTGCCGACCTGGCCAACTCTGCCAGGTATTTAAGTAGCCCTGCCAAACCAAACGGCAACTCTGACATTGGTACAATAAAAGTAAAAGACATCAATGGTGATGGCGTAATTGATGATGTGAACGACCGTACATTTATCGGTGATCCTACACCAACATTTACCGGAGGCATCGTTAACAGCTTTAAGTATAAGCATTTTGATCTGGCGATTGACATGACCTTCTCCGTTGGAGGAAAGATCCTGAATGCCGCTAAATGGGCTTATCAAACCAATATGGACGGTTCCAGACTACCACTGGCAGCAGCGGCTGACCGCTGGCGTTCAGAAGAGAATCCGGGATCTGGCATTTACCCGCGTACTAAGTCAGGTACCACTGCCATGGGACGACAGGTAAATAGCCAATGGATAGAGAACGGCTCTTACCTGAGCGCCAAAAATATCACACTTGGATATACGGTACCGTTAAAAAATGCGATGATAAAAAACCTGCGGGTTTTTGCATCTGTCCAACAAGCCTTTGTGCTGACAGGCTATTCAGGTATGAATCCGGAAATAAATGTGGGCGGAGCTGATCCTACACTAGGTGTTGGGGTAGATGAAAATGCATATCCCATACCAAGAACTTTTTCTCTTGGATTCTCTACCACATTTAAATAATCCTTTAACGCTGAGAAAATATGAAAAAGATATATAGCCTGATTGCCATACTATGCCTGATGGCAACCTCCTGCAGCAAAGATTTT
Organism: Chitinophaga sp.; assembly: GCF_036566945.1. GTDB lineage: Bacteria > Bacteroidota > Bacteroidia > Chitinophagales > Chitinophagaceae > Chitinophaga. The sequence continues at coordinate 10,281 of NZ_DATCVJ010000270.1, forward strand.
ATTAACAAAGCACCGGAAGATTCCTACACGGACGATGTATTTTATAAAACGGAGCAGCAATTCAAATCAGCGGTAGTAGCCGCCTATGCACCGCTCCGCGATGTGCTGTTGAACGATTATTTTACTTCTGAGATGCACTCCGATAACACGATCTATCAGGCTATTCCGGGTAATAGAGGAACTTCTATTGTGGAGCGTGAAAACATTTCAGACTTTACCAATACGTCTACAAATGCGTATGTGGCAGCCACCTGGCAGCATAGTTATACAGGAATTTCCCGTTGTAATATCGTTATCGAAAGACTGAAAAGCGCAGACCTCACCGCAGCTGTGAAGGCGAGTCTTGACGGGCAGGCTAAGTTTCTAAGGGCGCTGAATTACTTTAAACTCGTGCGTTTGTATGGCGGCGTTCCACTGTTTATAAAAGAAGTAACTACAGCAGAAGAAGCATTTAAAGCGCGCTCGTCTGAAGAGGAAGTTTACGCTCAGATTATTGCGGATGCACAGGCCGCCATCGCAGAATTGGCGGCGCCAGTAAAGTTCCCACAAACCGGAGAAGCCACCAAAGGCGCTGCTACCATGCTGTTGGCAGAAGTATATGCCGTGCAAAGGAAATGGGCAGAGGCAGAAAAACTGTTGAATAGTATGCTGACCATGGGCTATGACCTGAATGCAAACTATGCAGATGCATTTATGCCAACGAATAAAAATAGCAAAGAGTCAGTTTTTGAAATTCAGTTTCTTGGGGGTACCCTAACGGGAGCTACTCCTAATGCGCTTTCTTTTCATTTTTTGCCGAGAAGTAAGGATACAAAAGTGCTGACAGGCATTTCAATTGATAACACCAGCACAGGCGGATGGAATACGCCTGCCGATGATTTGATCAATGACTTTGAAATTGGTGATAAGCGTTTGGACGCATCTATCGGAATAGCAGAAGGTACTTATGATGCCAGCAGGTATTTTAATTATGCTGCTGCCAAAAGTATTATCAACTATGTACCAGCAACGGGAAAAATTGGCGTGCCCTATATTAAAAAGTACCTGCATGCCCCATTGGCAGCGCCTACCGGCTCCGGTGATGATTTCCCCATTTATCGGTTTTCGGACGCACTGCTTTTACTGGCGGAAGCTTTAAATGAACAAGGCAAATCATCAGATGCATTAGCACCTTTGAACCGGGTGAGAAGGAGAGCCGGATTGGCCGATTTCATTAATACAGATCCTGGTGCATTACGCACAGCTATCTTTCATGAACGCAGAGTGGAACTGGCATTTGAAAATCATCGCTGGACCGATCTGCTCAGAAGCGGCAAAGCTTTAACGGTGATCAACGCTTTTGGGATGAAGATCAGGGAACAACTCCCTTACCTATCTTCAGATGCCTACGTGATTGATCAGCATCACCTGCTGTTTCCTATACCACAAAATGAGATCGGACTCAATCCAAAGATCATTCAAAACCCCGGTTACTTTTAACCGTTTGCAGGAAAGAATTTTATGATGATGAAGTTATATAAAGAAAGTTTTAAGAAAGGCGCTTGCTTTTTTTTAAGCACCTTGCTTTTGGCCACAAGTAGCTACACAATTGCCGGTGGGCCTGGGCCCAAGGAAGAAGTTGAGTTTTCAATTGTTGTCATCCCGGATACTCAATATTACACGGCGGAAAAAAATGGTGGGAGGAAGGAAATGTTTACCGCACAAACGGAATGGATCGCCAAAAATGCTGTAAAGGAAAATATCAGGTACGTGGTTCATCTGGGAGATATCTCTGATGATGGCGAGAAGTTTCCGCAACAATGGGTAAACGCTGCTGCGGCTATGTATATACTGGAAAAACCACAGCCTGGATATCCACAAGGCATTCCCTACGGCATGGCGGTGGGAAATCATGATCAGACCAAAAGCCAGTATCCGCTGAGTGGCAAAACAACAGAATATAACAAATACTTCGGCATCGAACATTTTAAAGGCAAAAGCTGGTATGGCGGGCATTACAAAGATGATAACGATAGTCATTATGATCTGTTTGAAGCCGG
>NZ_DATCVJ010000271.1:0-6328 GCF_036566945.1 Chitinophaga sp.
AGGGTGCCACTACAGGTAACAGGGGTATTTAAAGATCTCCCCGCCAACACAGACCTCCCCGTAAAACTGGGTATTTCAATGGCTACCACCAGGAAGTTATCACCCGAATTTTTTACGGACCCTAAGCGCTGGAACGCATCCGACGGGTATGCACAATGTTTTGTTTTACCTAAAAACAAACAACAGGCAGCAGCAATAACAGCTGGGCTCTCCGCGTTTTCAGACCGGTACTATCAGCAAGACAATAACCATACTACACAGCTGCAGTTACAGCCACTATCCGCCATGCACCTGGATAAGCAGTATGTTAATTTTATACCCGCCCGTCTTTCTTCCAAAGAATTATGGGCACTGGGGCTGATTAGCATTTTCCTGTTGCTCGTAGCCTGCATCAATTTTATTAACCTGGCCACTGCCCTCTCTGTAAACCGTGCGAAAGAAATAGGTGTAAGAAAAGTATTGGGCAGTAACCGTTTACAGCTGCTCTCGCAGTTCCTGCTGGAAACCGCATTGATCACCATATTATCTATCGTGATCGCCATCGTGATCGCTGTCGCTACTTTACCGTACATCAGTATTTTGATAAACATACCATTATCGTTGTCACTGCTGATGAAGCCGGCCGTTTGGATGGCCCTCCTGCTTTGTGCTGTGGTGGTGACTTTATTGTCCGGCTTTTATCCGGGCATGGTGGTATCGGGCTTTAACCCCGTGCTGGCCATCAAAAGCAGGATCAGCACCAAATCAGCTGGTGGCGCCTCTCTCCGCCGGGGACTGGTCGTATTTCAATTTGTGATTGCACAGTTACTGGTCATTTGTACACTGGTAGTAGTAAAACAAATGCGGTATGTAAACCAGCAGTCCATGGGATTCAATAAAGAGGCCATGGTATTGATCAATCTTCCCAGTGACAGTACGTTAAAACTAAAATACGATTACCTACGGACACGGCTATCCGAAGTTCCGGGCGTAAATGCGGTGAGTCTCTGTAACGAAGCACCTTCGGCAGACTGGGAATTTCAGCAGGAATTTTATTTTGATACCAACCCCGTAAAACAGCCGTTTAAAATTGCGGCGAAAGCCGCTGATACCGGGTATTACAACACCTTTGGCATTCACCTGTTGGCGGGAAGAAAACCATATCCCAGCGATACCGTGAAAGAAATTGCGGTCAATGAAACCACGGTAAAAAAATTAGGGTTCTCTTCTCCCGAAGATATCATTGGTAAAACCATTACTACGATGGACCATAAGCAATTTCCCATTGTAGGTGTGATCAATGATTTCAACACCAAATCCCTGCACGAGGCCATCACGCCTTTGTTTGTGGGTTCTCAGAAGAACGCCTATGAATTTGTAGCGCTGCGTTTGCAACCGGAGAAAATGATGGCCACCTTAAAAACAGTGGAGCAGACATTCACCGGCATTTATCCATCTTATCTCTATGACCTTACATTTTTAGATCAGCGGATCAATGATTATTATCAGGCAGAAGTCATTACCTCCAGGCTGTTCCAGCTTTTTGCCGGTATTGCAATATTTATTTCCTGTCTGGGTTTATACGGACTCATTTCTTTTATGGTGGTACATCGTACGCGGGAAGTAGGGATCCGTAAGGTGTTGGGCGCTTCTGTCACCAGTATTTTATTCCTTTTCTCACGGGAGTTTATGATATTAATCGGCGTAGCGTTTCTTATTGCAGCCCCACTGGGATATTATTTTATGCAGATATGGCTATCCGGCTTTTACTATCATACAGTCATAGGCGGTGGCATCTTTATCGCTTCCATGCTATTGTCGGTACTGATGGCGTGGGTAACGGTAGGCTACAAGGCGTGGATGGCAGCAAGGGCCAACCCGGTAAAAAATCTGAAGGAATAACTTTTATAAAAAATGCCTCAAAAAGTGGTTACACTTTTTGAGGCACTCCGCTCGCGCTGCTTATTTCACTACAGCGTCACCAGCTGCCGGCGCAATGCTTCCAACACCATACCTGTGCGGCTTTGCACGTTGAGCTTATTAAATAATATTTCCCGGTATCCATCTACCGTTCTTTCTGTAACATTCATTTTAGCGGCAATGGCCTTATAGGTAAGGTCGCTGCAGGCCAGGCTAAGGAACTCGCGTTCCCGGTCGGTCAGCGTTTGTTTTTGTTCTGACTGCAACAGCAGGCGGCGGTAGTTTACATTGGAAGCATCATTGTAATAGATGCCGGTGGTATAGATTTCCCGCAATGCTTTTTCCAGTTCTGTTGGATGAATATCTTTCAGGAGATAGGCACAGCAACCAGCTTTCAGCATTTCAATGATGGTAGCGTCGTTGTCTTTCATAGACAGGGCGACTACTTTCACGGTGGGGTATAATTTAAGTACGGCTTCGGTGGCTTTGGCGCCATCCATCACCGGCATATTTACGTCCAGTAACAGGATATCCGGTGGCGCCGGCAGTTGGGCTAATTTATCGAGCATTTCCTTTCCATTCATAGCTTCTGCTACAATCTGGAATCCACTAAAGCCACTGATCAGCAAACTGAGTGATTTAAGAAATAGCTGATGATCGTCTGCAATGCCAATGTTGATGTTCATAAAAATTATTCAAGGGGTAATGTAATCAATACGGCAGTACCGCCGGCGGTAGTTACTTCCCAGCGGATAGTACCACCAAGTAAACTGGTGCGGTGCTGCATATTACGGATGCCCATACCGATAGACGACATACCGGCTTTATCGAAGCCCGATCCGTCGTCTGCGATCAGGAGAATGAGTTGTTGATCTGCCGCTCGGATACTGATATCGATGACCTGTGGGCGGGCATGTTTGATACAATTTTGCATGGCTTCCTGTATGATACGAAACAAAATGATCTGAGGTTCCGCCTGTAGTGGCAGTACCATCAGTTCATGGGTAAACGTTACTTTAATAGCCCTGCTGGAATTGATCCTTTCTACTTCTGCTTTCAGGTTTTCGATCAGGCTGAACTGATCCAGCCATTGACGGCTGAAAGACTTGGAAAGCGCCCGCAAATGCTGAATAGCCGTACTCAGGGTATCCTCCGCTATCTGCAGGGTGTCCGGGATTTCCGGCATGCTCCTTTGGGTAACATTGATCAGGAGCTTGGTGCTGCTCAGTAACTGGCCGATATCGTCGTGCAGTTCCTGCCCCAGGTGGGCAAAGGCTTCTTCCTGCATTTCAATCTGGGACCACATTAACTGTTTGTCGTAATCTTCTTTCATTAATTTAAGCTGATGTAAGTAAGCATCCTGCTTCTTTTTATAACTAATCACTGCAGATACAACCACCAGTCCCATGATGGTTACCAGCAATGAAATAAAAAGTACAGCTACAAAGAGATCCTGTTTGACCGGAAGCATACAACGCCTTTTATCAGCATAATATACAACAGGTAATTGGATAATGAGTTCAACACGGCGAAAAAATGCCTGGCCCTGGTGGTATCATTCTCCAGTAACAGGTTATAAAAAGCATTTACGCTGACAGATGCCGCGAAATAAATAAAAAACGCCAGGGTTATCCAAAAAACAGGGTGCCGGAATATAGAATCTTCACTTTCCGGGGTTATTGAAAAAAAGGATAAAAGGCACCAGCAGATGACCAGGAAGCTTTCTATGGTAATGTTTATGCCGGGAAAGGCATGCCATCCGCCCAATACAAAGCTGTAAAACAAGGATACTATTCCGAAAACAAATATGGAAACACCCATCAACAGTCGCCATCGGTAATCCTTAATTCCTGATCGGAGAATTATTGTTATGAGACTATATTCCAGCACCACAAAAAAATGATACACTATAAAAAAACCTAAACCTTCTGTGCCGATCAACTCTACAATCACTTCTGTAATAATAGATATCCCCAGCAATACACTTAGTATTTTCACCTCCCTGAATTGCAGGTGAAAAAGGCTAATAATAAAGCAGGTTACCAGTAATACATAATAAGCATACACCCATCCGTTCATCGGCACAAAGATTTAAATACGAAATTGATTAAAATAATTGATCCAGATCTGCAGTAGCTAATGGAGAGCCCTGCGCTTTTAATAATTCAAATAAGTGTTTAAAAGCCGGAGTCGGCGAAGTTTTACCATTTCCTCTTTCCTCAATTTTAGGATCCCCACTATCATGTACCATGTTGTTGGTAGTCGCTTTGGCCAGCAATTGCGCATATCCTACCTGTTCCTGATTGATAGTCAGTCCTTCTGCAGCCAGACTGAGTTTCTGGTCGGCTTCCGGCACCGCAAAATGGAAGCGAACATATTCGCAACCTTCCTGGCTGAGCAAACGCAAGAGCGATGCTTTACTAAAGTCTACAAAGAAAACCCCCTGGAACGCCGCCTGCAATGCAGGATTATTCAATAACAGCAAATAAAAATTGTTCAACATGCCAAAATAGGCGCTCGCAGTAATCGGCATTCCAAAGGTTTGCGGATCACCGGTGAACGGCATGTTGTAGTCCAGCTGTTGGGTGCTTGGGTCCAGGTGGCCCTGGTCATTCCAACCGTAGCCGGCAAGGGACATTTGATCGCTCATTGTTAGGTCAGTTTAGTGGAAACAAATATTTAAAAAAATTCCCATAGCTGATACCGGGAAAAACCCCGGGTAGAGCAAAAAGCGGAAAGCATAAGGCAAAAAGCTATTGACGAGGATTATCTAATCGAACATTACTTCCGCTAAAATCATCCGCTTCAATGGCTTTTTGCTTTCTGCTTTCAGCTTTCCGCTATAACTTCAGCAGCCCTAACTTATGCAAGGTATTCACTGGTTTGTTATCCCAGAAAAGTTCGAAATCGTCCAGCCCTGCCGCTTCATAGCTCTCTTTTACCTCTTGCAGGGTATACGTTTTGGGGTTGGCTACAGCCAGCTCCTGTAGCATATTGGTGAGCCATACTCCCTGTGGTGGCTGTACGCTGATATTTACTTTTTCTTTTTTTGTCTGGAATGTTAAGGAAGACATTTCCCAGGTAGCGCCCTTCTTCGATTTGGTAATAATTTCCATGGCCGGCTGTTTGCCCAGGTATACTACTTTGGAAGTGGGTTTAATGGTTCCTGCTTCTTCTTCCATCAGTGCGTTGGTGATAAAGTCCGGATGTACCGAGGTTTTCGGCACTTTAAATTCAAACCATTTCGACAGTGGATAATCAAAGCAGGCACCATGCATATAATTCAGCAGCGACTTCTTTAATCCGTAGCTGAAGGTTTCATGATCCGCGCCGGTAGGATCAATATGCATGATATCGTTGTTGGCAAAGGTGCCTGTTTCCTCTGTTTCTTTTTGTACGTTGTACTTCGCCGGATCTAGTCCTACAGGACTGTGCGCCGTCATCGTAAACTGATGCCAGAAAGCAGATTGCAGGATGCCGGCCTGGAACATCTGTCGCACCATTTCCAATGCGTCGATTGTTTCCTGTGCCGTTTGTGTAGGAAATCCATACATCAGGTAAGCATGCACCATGATGCCCGCTTCCGTAAAATGACGATTTACACGCGCTACCTGGGCCACGGTGATCCCTTTCTGTATGAGTCCCAGCAAACGGTCAGAAGCTACTTCCAGGCCGCCGGAAATGGCGATACAACCCGATGCTTTGAGCAACAGGCAAAGGTCGCGCGTAAAGCTTTTTTCAAAACGCACATTAGTCCACCAGCTCACGGTGAGCTTACGACGGATAATTTCCAGTGCCAGCGCACGCATCAACGCCGGTGGCGCCGCTTCATCCACAAAGTGAAATCCGTTTTGCCCTGTTTGCGCAATGATCGTTTCCATCCGGTCGCACAACAACGAAGCGGTAATAGGTTCGTAGATCTTTATATAGTCGAGAGAAATATCGCAGAAAGTACATTTGCCCCAATAGCAGCCATGCGCCATGGTGAGCTTGTTCCAGCGGCCATCACTCCACAGGCTGTGCATGGGATTCACCACTTCGATCGCAGAAATATATTGGTCGAGCAACAGGTCACTGTAATCAGGTGTGCCCAGCTGCGATTGTTTATAATCGTGGGTAGCTTTACTGTTGACATACATTACTTTTTCTTCTGTTAACAGAAAAGTACGTTTCAGTTCTTCCGCTGTTTTTTTACCATCGAGGAACTGCAACAGGTTTTCTATGGGTGCTTCCCCATCATCGAGGGTAATGAAATCCACGAATTCAAATACACGGGCATCTGCCAGCGAGCGCAGCTCTGTATTGGGAAAACCTCCGCCCATGGCCACTTTCACATCAGGATAATGTTGTTTCACCCATTGTCCGCAGCGTAATGCTGCATACAGATTACCTGGGAAAGGCACAGAAATGGCTACCATGGCAGGTTGTA
>NZ_DATCVJ010000272.1:0-8449 GCF_036566945.1 Chitinophaga sp.
TGGCGGACTCGATATTTTCTATTCCCGCCGGCAATCGGATGGCAGCTGGGGCCCCGCCACTAACCTGGGTTACCCGATCAATACCATCGATGAAGATGCCTCCCTGGTAGTGGAAGCCGATGGTAAAACCGCCTATTTCGCCTCCGATCGTTCTGATACGCGCGGCGCCCTCGATATATATCGGTTTGAACTGTATCCGGAAGCCCGCCCACAACAAACACTGTATGTAAAAGGTTTCGTGTATGATACCCTCACGCATGCACGCTTAGCCACCAGCATCGATATCATAGATCTGCAGGGCGGCTATAGCATCGCCACCGTAAAAACCAACGACAACGGCGATTACCTCGCACCATTGCCTGTAGGAAAGGATTACGCCATGCACGTAAATAGAAAAGGCTATCTCTTCTACTCCGATAATTTTTCGCTGAAAGATCATAATCCGGGTGTGCCGTTCGAAAAAAATATTCCTTTGCAACCACTCGCTGCCAATGCCAGCATAGTATTGCATAATATCTTCTTCGACAGCAAACAATACACCCTGAAACCTGCATCGGTTACCGAACTGAATAAGCTGGTTAATTTATTACAGGATAATCCAACTATTAAAATTGAAATTGCCGGATATACAGATAATGTAGGAACAGATAAAGACAATCAGCTACTTTCTGAAAACCGCGCCAAATCAGTAGTGAAATATTTAACAGAGAAAGGTATTGGAGCGGCTCGTCTTGCGGCCAAAGGCTATGGCGAAAGGGATCCGATTGCTACCAATGATACCGAAGAAGGGCGAGGGGAAAACAGACGCACGGTGTTTAGGATAATTAGTTTGTAACGCCGCCTGTAATCGGGTATGGCCAGGGCATCGCAGCTGACCAAGTGAAGTAAGGAATACCATCTCAACGTGGAATAATACGGCACCCGATTGGGTACTACATGTTTCCAACCCAAAAACATAAAGGCCGCAAAGCAGTATTTACCTGCACTTTGCGGCCTTTTTATATTTTCGTCAGTACCGGGTAATCACGAAAGAATCAGGTGCAATTTCATGGGCTTGAGAATAATCGCATAAACGAAATTTCTCTCCATCAGGCACCGGATAAAAATTACTACTATTTAGTATTTTTTTAACCTGCTTTTCATGATAGCGTCCTTCTGTGAAGGAGTCAGCTTATATTGAAAGTTATACAACGCGCCTTCCCAATCACCGTACATCGGATTAGGTAGTACAATGAAGCGACTACCGAAGCTGGCAGCGGATTGGAGCGCTGCAGCATTTCTTTCATCCGCCGGTTTTTTATCGAAGATGGCGGCAAAGTCACCGAGGTTGTCGCCAAACAACATCACGATATCATATTGCTGTAGCACTTGTTGTCTGCGGGGTTCTTTACCAGAGGTAGTTGTTTTCAGCAACAGGTGCTGATCATCTGCATCCGGGAATTGGTATTGCTGCAGGTTTTGCAGGGTTACCGCTCTTTCACTTTCTGCGCGGTTGGTAATATAAAATACTTTTACGCCTTTGGAAGCAGCATACTTAAAAAATGCCGGAGCACCGGGAACCGTATCCGCAGCGGCTTTGGCAGTCCACTCCATCCAGCTTTTATCATCATATCCTTTGCCGGCCAATGCCTGATGTACCGAGTAGGGACTGTTGTCCAGTACTGTTTCATCGATATCTGTTACCACGGCCAACGGTTTGCTGCCTTTAGCAGCGAGGTATTGATCCAGTCTTAATGCCGCCAGCTGATATGCCTGCAGGCACAGGGCTTTGTATTCGCCTGATTGTTGCTGCCACAAAGCAGCCCAGGCCGGACCACCCGGAATCAGTGTGGTATCGCTGCTTTTTTCCGCTACTGGTTGGGTAGTTTTACAGGCAAACAATCCGAATATCAGCACACCTGTCAATAGCCATTTCATCTTCATAAAATTATCCGTTAGTGGCTGCAAAAATAATTCATGGAACCGACAATAAGTGCCATGAGAAAATTGTAAATTATGCGAAAATATTGTTTGTTATGCCCCAGGAATTAATGTATCAGATAGCATTAACCCGTATTCCCCTGATTGGCGATGTAATCATTAAAAAGCTGCTGGAACATTTTGGCAGTGCCGGCAACATATTCAAAGCCAAAAAATATGAATTGGAGAAAATTGAGACGGTGGGCACCATCCGGGCGGCCGCGCTTTGCAATTTTCATGATTTCGCGCCTATTACCGAGGAAATTGACTTCCTGGAAAAATTCAGGATACAGCCGTTGTTTTGTACCGATCCAGGATACCCACAGCGGCTGCTTCATTGTTATGACAGCCCAGCTATGCTGTACTATAAAGGCAATGCCACCTTAAATCCATCCCGGATAGTGAATATTGTGGGCACCCGGCATCCTTCTGCTTACGGGCGGGCGGTATGTGAAACGCTGGTAAAGGAGCTCGCTGCCGCCGGCATTACCATCGTAAGCGGGTTGGCTTATGGAATTGATATTATCGCCCATAAAACTGCCTTAAAAGAGCAAACGCCGACCATTGGTGTGCTGGCACATGGACTGGACCGTATCTATCCGCCGGCGCATAAGCAGGTGGCGGTGGAAATGCTGGAGCAGGGAGGGCTGCTGACCGACTTTATGAGCCGGACGCTGCCGGACAAGCAGAATTTCCCCAAGCGCAACCGGATTGTAGCTGGCATCTGCGATGCTACGATCGTGATTGAGAGCGGGCTTCGGGGCGGTTCCCTTATCACTGCGGATCTGGCCAATGGCTACAACCGCGATGTAATGTGCATTCCCGGCAGGTTGCATGATCCTCAGTCGGCCGGTTGCAATCACCTGATCAAAAATAATAAAGCGGCGCTCCTCACCGGTGCGGCCGATGTACTGGAGCTGATGGGCTGGCAGGAAACCCCGCCTGCCGCGCCAGATGTGGTACAACCCGGGCTGTTCCCGGAATTAACCCCGGATGAACAGCTGATTATGTCACTTTTCCGGGAAAAGTCGCGGCGGCACCTGGAAGAATTATACCTGCAAACCCATTTATCAGGTAGCCAGGTGGCCAGCGCAGTGTTTAACCTGGAAATGCAAAGTATGCTTCGCAGCCTGCCCGGACAGCTCTACGAGCTGATTTAGCGGGTGTTTGTTAATGATTAATTAACAGGCTAGCCCTACCGGCTAGCCGCGATTATTTTATTTATTGCGTAATAAGGTGTACATTTGCGTGCAATTATTTTTTAACTGATTAATAGTTGCATCATGCCTGCGGGAAAATCTAAACCCAAATTTGTAGCTGACGGACTTACATTCGATGATGTGCTCCTGGTACCGGCCTACTCTGAAGTTCTGCCTAAAGAAGTAAATCTCTCTACGCAATTAACAAAAAACATACGTCTGAATATACCAATGGTATCTGCAGCGATGGATACTGTTACGGAAGCCACGCTGGCTATTGCATTGGCGAGAGAAGGCGGAATAGGTATTCTCCACAAGAACATGAGCATCGAACGACAAGCCGAAATGGTGAGACGCGTAAAGCGTAGTGAAAGCGGTATGATCATAGACCCCGTAACCCTCAAAGTAGACGCCACTATCGGTGAAGCGTTAAGACTGATGAAGGAAAACGGTATCGGTGGCATTCCCATTATCGATGATAACAATAAACTGGTAGGTATCCTCACCAACAGAGACTTACGGTTTGAAAAGAATAAAAAACGCCTTGTAAAAGAGGTAATGACCAGCGAAAACCTGATCACTGCACCAGAAGGCACTGACCTGAAAAAGGCAGAAAAAATTCTCCAGCAATATAAAATCGAAAAATTACCGGTTGTTAATAAACAGGGTAAACTGGCAGGGTTGATCACTTACCGTGATATTCTGCAGTTGACCAGCTATCCAAACGCTGTAAAGGACGAATTTGGCCGTTTACTCGTAGGTGCTGCACTGGGTATCACCGCTGATCTGCTGGATCGCGCACAGGCACTTATTAACGTAGGTGTGGATGTAGTTTGCCTGGATAGCTCCCATGGTCATTCTATTGCGGTATTAAACAACCTGAAAAAATTAAAGAAAGCTTTCCCTAAACTGCAGGTGATTGCTGGTAACGTAGCTACTGCGGAAGGTGCGCTGGCACTGGCACAGGCAGGTGCTGATGCGGTAAAAGTAGGAGTAGGACCTGGTTCTATCTGTACTACCCGTATTGTAACCGGCGCTGGTTTCCCTCAGCTGTCTGCTGTAATGGAAGCTGCTGATGCACTGAAGAAACTGGGTATCCCGGTGATTGCAGATGGTGGTATCCGTTATACAGGTGATATGGTAAAAGCTCTCGCAGCAGGTGCTTCTACCATCATGGCCGGATCTATTTTCGCAGGTGTGGAAGAAAGCCCCGGAGAAACTATCATCTACGAAGGACGTAAATTTAAATCGTACCGTGGTATGGGTTCTATTGAAGCCATGCAGGAAGGTAGTAAAGACCGTTACTTCCAGGATGAAGATGATATTAAGAAACTGGTACCGGAAGGTATTGTAGGCCGTGTTCCATACAAAGGCATGCTGTCTGAAATAGTGCAGCAGTTTGTTGGTGGCTTACGTGCAGGTATGGGTCTTACCGGTTCTAAAGACATCAAAACATTACAGGCCGCACAATTTGTAAAAATTACTGCAGCTACTGTAAAAGAAAACCACCCGCATGATGTGGTCATCACCAAGGAAGCACCTAACTATAGCAGATAAAAGAATTACGAATTACGGATCACAGCGAAGATAAGCGAGGTGCTGACATTAAGATAAAACGAACGCCTGGTACTAAAGTGCCGGGCGTTTTTGTTTTCAGGTATTCCACGCTTATCTTCGCTGTGATCCGTCGTAACTCGTAATTTGTAATTCGTAATTTTTTAATGAAAAAGCCTTACCTGCTGTTAAGTATTCTGAGTGGTTTGATATTCTGGCTGGCATGGCCTACAATGCCGCTTACGCCGCTTATTTTCGTTGCATTTACCCCATTATTATATATCAGCGAAAAGGTGCAGCATCGCTGGAAATATTTCGGACTTGTTTTCAGTGCCTTCCTGGTATGGAACGTAGCCTCTACCTGGTGGGTAGGTAATACTACCTTGCCTATGAGCGGTGTATTCGCCAACTGCTTTAATGCATTACTCATGAGCATTCCCTGGCTGGGCTTTAAAAATACCCGGAGAAAATTACCGGAACCGGTAGCTTACTTTGCTTTGATCGTATATTGGTTAACGTTTGAATATATTCATCAAACCTGGGAATTCAGCTGGCCATGGCTGGTACTGGGACATGCTTTTGCACTGCGCCCGGGATGGATTCAATGGTACGAATATACCGGTACCAGCGGTGGCACCTTCTGGGTGTTATGTGCCAATATTCTTATTTATAACGTGTGGAAACGGGCTCGCCTATACGATTTTTCGTGGCCACAGATTTTACGCGAAATATGGAAGCCGGCCGTAGTAATTGGTGTGCCCTTAATCATTTCTGCGTTTATTGCGCCCACACCGGATGATCCCACGCGGAAAACGGAAGTAGTGATTGTACAACCCAATATAGATCCCTATGATGAAAAATTCAGTGCAGGATCTGCGATGGATCAACTGGGGAAATTCTTGAAACTTTCTGAACAAAAAGCAGACAGTAACACCCGTTATATTATCTGGCCGGAAACCGCGTTGTTTCCACAGGGCGCCTGGGAAAGTGAGTTGAACTATCAGCCCGAGGTGGTAGCTATCCGGGAAATGCTGCGCAAATACCCAAAAGCAAAACTGATTAGTGGCGCTGCTACCCTCAAACATTACAGCAGCACAGACGAGATCCCTGCTACCGCAAGAGTGCTGAATGATGGCACCCGTTGGGATGCGTATAACAGTGCTGTGCAGATAGATACTTCCAAAAGCATACAGGTATATCATAAATACGAACTGGTACCAGGTGCAGAACTGGTCCCTTACGTGCGTTACCTCTCGTTCATGCAAAGCGTGGCGCTGGATTTCGGGGGTATTTCAGGCAGCTACGGTCGTATGCCCGGCGTGGAAATGTTTACCAGTCCGGCAGACAGCGTGAACGTGTTTCCGGTAATCTGTTATGAATCAGTGTTTAGTAATTATATGGCTTCGCATATTAAACCCGGCGCCAATTTATTAGTCATTATCACCAACGACGGATGGTGGGGCAATACCGAAGGTCACCGGCAGCATTTGCAATATGCGCGGATACGTGCCATTGAAACCCGACGTTGGATAGCACGCTGCGCAAATACCGGTATATCAGCCGTTATCGATCCGGCGGGTAATATTCATCAACCGCAGCCCTATTGGCAGCAAGCTGTTTTTCAGGCAACTGTAACACCGAGGACGGATATTACGTTCTATGTAAAAAATGGAGATCTGGTGTCGAAAGCAGCATTAATATTTTGTATCTTGTTCCTTGTACATGCTTTTATTTCACGATTCATTCCCGGTTTAAAACATGCGGAAATCAATCAATAACGGAAACATCACCTGGTTAGATGAGGGCCAGGGCGCAACGATAGTGCTTATACATGGCTTTGCAGAAAATTCAGCACTTTGGGACATACAAACTACGCAGCTTAAAACCCGCTATCGCGTCATCATTCCGGACTTGCCGGGAACCGCAGTAGTGCCGCTTTCCACGCCACTGACCATTGAATCCATGGCGGAGTACGTATATGCGATCCTGTTAGCAGAAAACATCTCTGATGCAGTCATTATTGGTCACTCGATGGGTGGCTATATTGCACTGGCATTAGCAGAAAAATATCCTTCCGGGTTGAAAGGACTTGGACTTTTTCATTCTACTGCCAAAGCGGATAATGAGGAGAAAAAAGAAGGCAGACGAAAATCCATTAAACTAATGGAACAATATGGGGCGGATACATTTTTACGGCAAACATTGCCGAATATGTTTAGTCCTGCCACCAAAAGTACACTGCCGGCTGAAATAGAAGCCTATGTAAAAATGGGCATGGAATGCCAGCTTCCGGCGCTGGTAGCGTACTATGAGGCAATGGCTGCCCGTCCGGACAGAACAGATGTACTGAAAGCCCTTCGGGTACCAGTATTATTTATGATCGGGAAAGATGATAATGCAGTGCCGCTGGATAACGTGTTACCGCAAATAACTTTACCGCGGGTCAGCAGCATACATATTTTTGAAAATGTGGGCCACATGGGTATGTGGGAAGTAGCAACAGAAAGTAATGTGATATTGGAGCAGTTCATAGCATTTTGTCAACTATCATCATAAAAATCGCATGTTTTGAAAAAACTACTTGCCATCCTGTTATGCATGGTGTGTGCCCTGGTGGCGCAGGCCAGTCATATAATAGGTGGGCAGGTATACTATAAGTTTGTAAGCCAGAATGGTAACATGCTTACCTATACGATCACCCTGAAATTATATCGTATATGCGGTACGGGCCCCCGGATAGCCAAAATGCCGGATGCCGTTTATCTTTCCGCTTTTGATAAAAGTAATTACAGCAGGCTGGCCGACTACAAAATAACCCGTACGGCTTTTGAAGAAAAAAATCTGGCGCAGATAGATCCCTGTATTGTGAATCCTCCCGTGATCTGTTACCAGATAGGCACGTACACCACCAATATTACCGTTCCTTCCAACAACGAAGGCTACACGATTGCCTTTCAGAGTTGCTGCCGCGATCCGTTCATGCTAAATATAGTAGCAGACCCAATCCCCAACAGTCCTGATTATGGCACCGGTGCAACGTATTATAATGACATCCCGGGACTGAATAGTGAGGCACAACAGAACTCCAGCCCGTTGTTCAATAAGGAAGAAGCCACGCTGGTATGTGCGGATAAAAAATTTACCTATGACTTCTCTGCATCAGATTCCGACAAGGATTCGCTGGTGTATGAATTCTGTAATGCCTTCAAAGGCGGAGCACTCACCGGCGACGACAATGTGCCTCCTCCTGCAGCAAATCCATTGTATAGTTCTGTTACCTACAAAGCTCCCTTTAGTGGCGGCGGCCCGCTGGGACCCACTGTGCAGATAGATCCCAAAACCGGGATCATTTCGGGCATTGCTCCCGCAGCAGGCAAATATGTGGTGACGGTATGTGTAAATGAATATCGCAAGGGTAAACTGATCGGCGTTCTGCGTAAAGATTTTCATATTAACGTAACTACCTGTGTAAAACAGGTAACGGCTTCTATGCCTGATAAATATAACGACTGCAGCAGTTTAACCGTCACCTTTACCAATAACAGTACACTTGGTAAACCCTACTTCTGGGACTTTGGAGATGGTACTACGCTGAACACGACCAGTGCGGATCCTTTCACACATACTTACGCAAAGGAAGGTTTATATACCGTAAAAATGTGGGTAGATAAAAACAGTAATTGTGGTGACAGTGCTATTGCGCTCGTATATGCGTATCCGATATTAAAACCGGCGTT
>NZ_DATCVJ010000273.1:0-1726 GCF_036566945.1 Chitinophaga sp.
AATCCTTTGTCACGGATGCTGCGCAGTACCTGCTGCACATTACCGCCAAAAGAATTGCCTACCTCCAGCCAGTCGCCCATATGCGGCTGATAGCCGTCATCGAGCTGTATATATTTTAACGCCGGAATATTACTTTTAATGTAATCCAGGTTATCGTAAATATTCTGTGCGGTTACTCTGGGACCAAAGCAGTACCAGGAACACCAGCCCGTAGGTGGTTGCTTAAACTCCAGCCGCGGATGAAAATGATGGATGCGATCCGCAAAGCGATCCAACAGCTGATTACCGTCTTTACCTGTAGCCAGCATCAGCTCTTCCAGGTTAAAAGTACCGCCGGGCTTGAGTTCCAGATTCTCCAGGTCTGTCACCACTTTAATGGTATCGGCGGATAAATAAAACTTGCCTACAAAACGTTTGCTGGAAGTGTATCCCAGCAACAGCTGTACATTACCGGCAGGATACAAACGCAACAGGTTGTACACCGCCAGATAGCCGTCTGGTTGCGGTATTTTATAATGCCCTGCATCTGTGTAGTTGCCGAGGTTTTCCGGCTTCTCCAATGTGCCGGCCGTTTGTGTGAGCATTTGAAAACCTTCTGCATAGAAGGGGGTTGCAGCCGGCAGGACTTTACCTACGAGGCCGGTGACTACTTCTTTCAAACGTATCGCAGTACTACCGGTGTTGACTATACGTACTTCACACAGCTCTCCTTTCCAGATGCGCACCACTTTAATAAAGGCGGGCGCCGGGCTGCCATCTGCCGCATATACTACCGGCGTACTCTTTTTCAATGCCTGTACAAACCGCTCCGGATCTCCTGCCATGGCTGCAATAGCACAGCCAAGCAAACAACACAGTAATAGCAAGCTGCATTTTTTCATCGTGGATGTTATTTTGGTTGTATAGTGAATTCAAATAATAGCATCAACTCAATGCCGTCATTCCTTAGCCCCTCTCGTTCCGTAGATGTTATTTGGGCTGCATGGTTAACTCAAATAATTTCATCAACTCGCTCCCCTTTATTTCATTTGTCCTGATGGTGATGTCATACTCTCCTGCCGGAAGAAAAATTTCCTTCAATGGCAGCACGGTTACTTTTGCCGGCTGTACGTTTTCTGTGATAACGTTATCACCTATACGAATACTGTAGCTTCCGCCGGCCGCTTGATCCGCGGTATACTTTATATTGAGCTGATAGGTAGCATCCTTTACGGTACGGACTTTCCAGCTAACGTATTGCGTGGTATCCTTCCAGTTATGCACAAAATAGGCGGCCTTTTTCCCATCTCCATTCTGCCAGCCACGCCCATGCAGGTTGCCGTCAAACGCCCTCAATACATTGGTGATATCCTGCGTATCCAACACTCTTACAGTATCAGTTTTGATGCGTTCCATTTCCAGTACCACCACACTATTAATACTATCCGGCGCATTGGCAGGCAGCGTAATAAGGAGATCTTTTGCATTTTTTCGTTGTATCCGCAGTGGCTTTTTAGTTTTATCGCTCAGCAGGTAAGCCTTGCTCACCGGGCTTTCCAGGCCGCCTACATACAATGCGGCGCGCCAGTCGAAAACGTGCAGGTACAATTTATTTCCCTTCCTGGTGCTTTCTCCCCAGGGCTGCACCGGCAATGGACTAGCGCTGCTGCCGTAAATACTTTCTCCGCTCTGCTGCATCCATGCGCCAATGGTGCGCAGGATGATCGTGTCGCGCGGATCAATGCTA
>NZ_DATCVJ010000274.1:0-7470 GCF_036566945.1 Chitinophaga sp.
AGATGCCATCTCCATTTTTGTCTGCATAAATAAAATCACCATAATACATCTGTGATTTGCCAACCGTATTTACCGGTGAAAAACTGTAACCTGCTGTTTTCATGGCATTCACCCAGGCGAGGTCCTTTTCTGTGCGGATCATACCTGATTTTGGACCGCCATTGATATTTACAGAGCCATCCTGGTTGAAATAGGAACCATCTCCTTTATAGAGATTGCGGACATAGTAAGTGTTGATACCATACCCTTCTATGATTCTTTCTGTGCCACCGGAAGAAACGTCACCGATATTGCTTTTGAATACTTTGTTACCGCCGGCATTAACGCTCCAGCCTTCATTTAAGTAGCCTTTGTATTTTTCAACGACGTTATAGTTGTATGCGAAGTTACCGCCAATGCTGTATTGTACATTACCGACATGATCGTTCCAGTTTACGGCTATTTCCACACCTCTGTTCAGTACAGCAGCGGTATTACGTGTAGGCGCTGTGGTGGTACCGGCAGTGAGATAGATGGGTGGTGTAGTTAAAATCCCGTCTGTATAACGGCTGTAATAATCGAGTCCAACGGTCATGCGGTCTTTCAGTGCACGGAAGTCCAGGCCGATATCTGTTTGAGTGGTCAGCTCCCAGGTAAGTGCTTCATTGGCATATTTGTTACGTGCCAGCCCTACTACCTGAGCATCATTGAAGGAATAATTTACGCCACCATAGGTAGCCATGTAATCATAGTTACCGATTTTGCTGTTACCCAACTGTCCCCAGGATGCTCTGAGCTTTACGTCCTGGATATAACGGTTGATTTCTTTCATAAATGGTTCCTGGGAAAGGCGCCATCCGGCAGAGAAAGAAGGAAAAGTCCCCCAGCGGTTATCCGCAGCAAAGCGGGAAACTCCATCGTAGCGCAGGTTTGCTTCCAGTAAATATTTGTTGTCGAACGCGTAGTTTAATCTGCCAAAGAAAGAGCGGTAAGCATAGCCATAAGCATCGCCATTGGTGCTGACCATGTCTGATGCAGAGCCCAGGGTAGTCACCGTGGCATCGATCAGTTTTTTCTTGGTAGCATCCATATTGTTGAACTTGTAGCTATATTCATTATGGCCTACCAGCGCGTTGATTTCATGTTTTTTGTTAAGCGTAATACCATAGCGCAGCACATTATCAAAAGTGAGGGTATTGCCACGCTCAAAAGAAAAACCAGTGCTGAGTTCAGAAGGAGTTGCAGCCGGTACCAAAATGGTATTGGTAGCAAAATTCCATCTGTCAATGGGTACGGAGTACGACGACTGTTCCTGCTGTCTCATCTGGTAATTCACACGACTTTCCAGTTTCAGGTTTTTCCAGATATTTATTTTGGCGTATACCGTAGTATTAAAACGGGATACCTGGTTTTTACCGTCGTTGCCATACAGGTGTACGAGCAGGTTATTTAAGCCGGCAGATTCATCTGCAGAAGAAGGTGCACCAAATTTACCATTATACATAGGGTATAGGCCTGGCGTGGTTTGACGCAGGTAATTAAATACCAGATCGGAATTACCACGGTCCAGGTTTTCCAGCGATGCAAATGTTTGGGTGCCTAAGGAGAGGAAATCCGCTACTTTGGTTTCCATGTTGGCTCTCAGCTCATATCTTTTATTGCCGGTATTGTGCATCAGTCCCGGATTGTCGAACAGCCGCCCGGAGAGGTTATAGGTGGTAGTTGGGCTACCGCCGGAAACGGACAGACTATGGGTTTGTACGATACTGTTTTCAAAAATTTCTTTGCCCCAGTCGGTATTGGGATAGGCAACATAGTTAGGGATACCAAATTCGTTTACGGCATTTGGATTTTTATTGGCATTGGTCCACAAGTCAATACTGTTTTGAGAATAGGGAGCTGTTTGGCCAATATTGGTAGCTGCCTCATTATACAGCTGCATATGTTTTACATAATCAGATACAAACGTGGGAAGATTGGAAGGTCTTGACATGGACAACACAGAGTTGTAGTTGAGCATGGGCTTTCCTGATTTTCCTTTTTTAGTGGTGATGAGGATGACGCCGTTGGCGGCGAGGGAGCCGTAGATAGAGGCGGAGGCGGCATCCTTCAGGATGCTGATGCTTTCGATATCGTTTGGATTGACCGCATCAATGGAGCCGATGATACCATCGACCAGTACCAGTGCATCATTATTATTCAGCGTGCCTGTACCGCGGATACGGATGGTAGCGCCATCGGAACCGGGGCGACCATTGCCCTGACGTACCGCCACACCTGGCGCCAAACCGGCCAGTGAGGAAGATACATTGGATACGGAACGGTTTTCAATTTGTTTGGAAGAAACAGCGGCTACCGCGCCGGTAAGATTTTCTTTTTTCTGTGTGCCGTAACCTACTACGATCACTTCACTGAGATCAGATTTTTCTTCATTCAGGGTGATTTGCATATTGCCGGCCACAATCGGTGCTTCCTGGCTCTGGAAGCCGATGTATTTAAACAGGAGGATACCGGTTTTTCCTTTTACACGGAGTTTGAATTCACCGGCTTCGTTGGTAACAGTGCCGGTGTTGCTGCCTTTTTCCATCACGGTAACACCGGGGAGGACTTGTCCTTTGAGATCTACTACTGCGCCGTGTACATTAATAGCGGTATCGGCTACGGGTGCGAGATCAATAGCGGGAGCTACTTTGGCGGTGATGAAAATAGTTTTGTTCCGGATGGTGTAGGTATAGGGTTGGTTAGACAGGGCTTTGTTCAGCACTGTTTCTACCGGTGCATTCCTGACTTCCAGGTTTACCGGTTGTGCATGACTCATGCTTTGTACATCATAGAATATACCGTAACCGGCTTGTTGTTCGATTGCTTTAAACACTTTTACCAGGGACATATTTTTTCCGGAAATGGTAATGGTTTGTGAATAAGCGGCAGCACTTAAAGGCCATGATCCGAGGAGCAAGAAAAGAATAAACAATCTTGTAATACGCTGGTATTCAGCTGTAGTCCTCCTTACGCCAACCATATTTTGGCGCGGTACAGGTAAATTCATAAATTGGAATTTGGGTAATGAATAATTTGTTAGCACATAATTTTCTGCCCTATTTTATTGCCGGTATCGACGCCAATCGATGCCGGTTTTTTTATGGGCAGCTTTCTTGTCTGGTTGATATTGTAATTGATAACGAAGCCCGGTTATTTTCAGGGCATTACGACGATCTTCTTTCCATTTATTTTAAAGTTTACATTATACGCTTCAAGGATTTGCAGCACTTCTGACAGTGGTAAATCTTTTTGAATTTTACCTTCGAATAATTTGCCGGAGGCTTTCCCGTCGAAGGTGACATCAAGATCATACCATCTGGCAATCTGCCGCATTACTTCCGGCAGGTAGGCGTTGTGAAACTGGAACCAGCCGTCTTTCCAGGCGATGGCTTGTTCCACATCGACGGTTTGTACCTGGATGGCGCCGGTGCTGCTTACCTGTGCCTGTTGGCCGGGCTGTAGTATTTCACCCGGATGGCTGCCGGTGTTTACTTTTAGTTTGCCTGTGGTTAAAGTAGTGTTGACGGAAGGTTCGTTGGTATAGGCATTTACGTTAAAGCTGGTGCCCAGAACGATGATTTCTTCCCGTTGGTCCACCTTTACGATGAAGGGCGCTTTTTCATTTTGCGCCACTTCAAAATAGAGTTCACCGGTAACGGAAACTGTTCTTTCATTTTTATTAAATGCGGTGGGAAAATGGATGGAAGAGCCGGCGTTGAGCCACACGTGTGTGCCGTCTGGCAATGTTAATTGAAACTGCGCTGCCATGGGGGTGGTGAGCGTGTTATAGGTGACAGTGGTATGTTCTTTCGAATTGGTATACGACAGTTTGGCGCCATTCTGTTGGATGGCGGTATTGCCTTGTTGAAGGACTTGTTTACCAGATTTATCGAGTGTGACGGTGCTTCCATCGGCCAGTGTGAGTATGGCTTTGCTGGTGCCGGGTGCGATATCGGCAAAGGCGTTCTTTTGTGGTGTGGTAGTGTGTTTTTGTTGTTGCCAGAAATAGAACCCGCTGCCGGTAGCTATGGCCATGGCCATTACGGCGGCCGCCACTTTCCAGGTACGCATCCAAACGGATACCGGTGCTTTTGTTGCAAACGTTTGCACAATATTGGCTAAAATGAGGTCGGCCTGGGTGCTGGTCAATACATCGTCGGTATGCTCCAATCGCTGGCCGGCACTGGTTATCATAGCTGCGATGGTGTCGTCATCGGTATGTGCCAGCAGTTGTGCAAGGGCTTTGCGCTCCTCAGCGGTAGCTGTTTTATGATAAAATTTATCGAATAGTTCCTGTGCGGAATGCATGTAATAATTTTTCAGATGATACCTTGCCCGTAGTAAAAGACAACAGAAAGGAAAAAAAGGGGGAAGTCGGCAGGAGAAAAAATTAAAATATTTTTTTATCGTGCATTTCCAGCAGCAATATAATCAGGCCCAGATGCTCTTTAATGTAGGCTGTGAGCGACTTTACGGCCAGTTGCAGGTGCGTTTTAACAGATTCCCGGCCAATGCCCAGCTGCGCAGCGATCTCTGAATACGTGCGTTTCTGGTGGCGGTGAAGCAGGTAAATTTCTTTCTGACGGGGAGAAAGATGTTCTATCCCCTCATCTATTAACGTCAGTACATACTGCCGGGGAATTTCCCCTTCTTCGCTATCGGCGTAGGTCATATGCTGTTCCAGTTCCTCTACATTCATTCTGTCGAGCTGCCGCATCAGCAGCTTCAGCGCATTGAGTGCATGATTGCGTGACATCGCCAGCAGGTAACCCTGGAAGTGTGAAATTTCGTTCAACGTTTCCCTGGACATCCAGATCTTGAGGAATACATCCTGTACAATCTCTTCTGTCAGCACCCTGGATGCTGTAATGCGATGGATATGCGTAGATAAATAAGGTTGCCAGTGGTGAAATAAACTGGCAAATGCCGTCTCACTCCCATTGGCCACCTGTTGTAATATTATTTTTTCATCGAAGGACATATTTTTCATTGTTCCGACTCTATCGTGTTAAAGATAGAAAATCCCGTGGTATCCCCAAATTTAGCTGAAAATCTGTTGTCGCCCCCCGGTAGTTGCTATTGTTTAAATATATTTGGTGACCGCATGGGCCGGACAAAAATAATGAGTACATGAAAGCATTGACCTTTTCGCGCTTTGGCACATCAGACGTATTGGAATATAAAGAAGTGGCAGACCCTGTTTTGCGGCCGGGAGAGTTGCTGGTTGAAATGACATCCATTGGGCTGAATTTTGCGGACATCTACCGCAGAAAGGGAACGTATCATTTAAAAGGCGAACCGCCCTATATCGCAGGGTATGAAGGGGCCGGCATTGTGGCGGACAGCAACCATTTGCCCGGCTTTAAGAAGGGCGACCGGGTAGCATTTGCCGATGTGCCATTTGCCAATGCCACCTTAGTATCCGTGCCGGTTACACATGCTATTCCTTTGCCGGAAGATATTAGTTTTGACACTGCAGCGGCTGTGTTATTACAAGGGCTGACCGCACATTATTTGGCCACAGATAGCCATAAAACGCAGCCGGGAGAAACAGCGCTGATTCATGCGGCCGCCGGTGGTGTAGGACAACTGCTCACACAAATATGTAAACTGCTCGGGGCGCATGTGATTGGGTTAACTTCTTCCGCCATCAAAAAAGAGATCGCACTTTTACAGGGTGCTGACCAGGTACTTTTATATGGAGAAGACTGGAAACAGGCCGTGCTGGACAACTGCCCGGCTGGTGTGGACGTAGTGTACGACAGCGTAGGCAGCACGCTGGAAGATAGTTTCAGCGTAACCCGTACCTGCGGACAGGTAGTGTTTTTCGGGATGGCTGGTGGTAATCCGCCGCTGGTAGATCCGGCCATGCTGATGGATACCTCTAAAACGCTGACCGGTGGCGATTTGTGGAACTATTTAACTTCCGGTGAAGAAAGAATAAAGAGAGCGCATCAATTGTTTGAGTGGATCCGGAGCAAGCAACTGCAGGTAGCCACGCCTGCCACGTTTAAATTATCGGATGGAAAAGCCGCGCATGATTTTTTAGAAAGCCGGAAAAGTACCGGTAAGATATTGTTGATTCCGTAAGCCGATCTTGTCTTTAAAACACAGCCGTTCCATTATTCCGGTTGTCCAAAAAACGCCGTTAATTCCGCTACGGTTTGCCGGGCTGTTCTGCCCACACCAATGAGGGTAGCAGAAGCAAATCCTGTCCAGGAGCCGTAGCCCATGAGCCACAATCCGTTTGTGTCGATAGCCCTGGTACCTTGTGTATTAATCCTGCCATCCGGCTGTATAATGCCTAATGGCTTGAGATGATCCAGGGCAGGTTTATACCCGGTACAAAAAATTACTGCATCTGCGGGTTCCTTCCAGCCACTGTTCCAACCCATGCCTGCTTCATAAAAATGATCGAAGGGCGGGAGTGGGTTTTCATACACCCCTCTTTCGCGTGCTTCTTTTACAGCAGGTACGACTACAATTTTTCCAAGAGATAGCCGCTGATAATCTTTGCCTTGTTTTTGTGCTTCATATTGTTGTGTGGCGGCGTCAAATAAATATTTTCCGTCTATATCATCGGGTAGAAACTCAGGCGGTTTGCGGGTTACCCATACCGTATCGGCTACTTTAGATATTTCTGCCAGGATTTGCGCGCCGGAGTTTCCTTCTCCCACTACTGCTACTCGTTTACCGGTAAATGGTTCGGGGGATATGTATTGGGCCGCATGTAGCAGTGTTCCCTGAAATGTATGGCTGCCGGGAATATCCGGTGTATAAGGATTGCTGTAAATGCCGGTAGCGCTGATCACTGTTTTTGCAACATAATCTCCGGCAGTAGTGGTGAGTACAAAAAGATCTTCCTGTTTTTGTACGGCCGTTACTTTTACAGGTCTTACTATCGGGAATTTATAACGGGCTTCATATTCCTGCAGGTATTGTATGGTTTCCGAACGGGTTGGGTAATAATGTTGACCACCGGGCATTAGCACGCCGGGCAGGGAACTCCATAGTGCCGGCGAAAACAGGGAGAGTGATTTCCAGGTGTGTTGCCATGCACCGCCGGGTTGCGTTTCGCTGTCGAGCAGCAAATAAGAGAGGTTGGCTCTGCGTAAAAAGTAAGCGGCTGATAAAGCTGCCTGTCCTCCGCCAATGATGATCACATCGTAAATAGTACCTGTCATATCGCTGATGTATTATGTCTGTTGGTGAAGATAAAAAAGCTTTTCCGGAATGTGATAAATCAGATCATTTTGAGACTTGTTTTTTTGGCGTGCGTTGTACCTTTGTTGTAAATATATTTTTTTATGAGTGATGAATATTATGATGCTTTTAAAGAGTTTTCCGAACAGCTTTTTAAAAAGAAAGTTACAAATGAAGAGGCGCTTCAGTCGCTTATTCGGGCGGGTATTGTTGATGAAAATGGTAAGTTACTCCCGCCATATGAAG
>NZ_DATCVJ010000275.1:0-7321 GCF_036566945.1 Chitinophaga sp.
AATTGTTTGTATATTTGCCCGGGTAATTGTGCTTTTTTAATGAATACCTCCCGAAAAAAATTGAGGTGGCAATCAACAAAATATTTAGATTTGCAACCTATTTTGCTGGGGTTCGAACTGACGTAGGTGTGTAAACCAGGAGTTTCCCAGTGAGGGAAAAAAGGATTGTTATCCTGTTATTTTTTTCTATTACTAATTCCTAAAATTCATTTGCAGTACTAAATGAACAACACCTACACAGACCTCGTTAAACAGACCTTTGAATTTCCCCAGGAGGGCTTTGAAGTAAAAGACAACTACCTGGAATTTAATGGTTTGGACATTAAGGCTTTGATTGACAAGTATGGAACACCCTTCAAGTTGACCTACCTTCCTAAAATCGGAATGCAGATCAACAAGGCTAAGAAGATGTTCCAGGATGCTATCAAGAAGAACAGGTACGATGGAGAATATTTCTATTGTTATTGTACTAAAAGCTCGCATTTCTCCTTTATTATGGAGGAAACGCTGAAGCATGGTGTGCATATAGAAACATCCTTCGCGTATGATATTGACATTGTCAATAAACTGTATGAGCGGAAGAAGATCAATAAAGACACCTACGTGATCTGTAATGGTTTTAAGACCAAGTCTTACACAAGGTCTATTGCACGGCTGATCAACAGTGGCTTTAAGAATGTCATACCGGTACTGGATAACAAAGAAGAACTGGAAGATTACAAACGGAACGTAAGGAGCAAGGACAAGGTGAAACTGGGGCTGCGTGTGGCAGCGGAAGAAGAGCCAAGTTTTGATTTCTATACTTCCCGTCTTGGTATACCTCCCCGTGATATTCTCGAATATTACGTAGATAAAATCAAAGGAAATGAGAAGTTCGAGCTGAAGATGCTGCACTTCTTCATGAATAAGGGGATCAAGGATGATATTTACTACTGGAGTCAGTTTAACCGCGTAATAAACCTTTATTGCCAGCTGAAGAAAATCTGTCCTGAATTGGATAGTATCAACGTAGGTGGCGGTTTCCCGATTAAACACTCTTTAGGTTTTGATTACGACTATAACTACATCGTAAATGAAATTGTAGCCAATATCAAAAGCATGTGTAAAAAGAACAAGGTACCCGTACCTAATATTTACACAGAATTTGGTTCGTTTACAGTAGGGGAAAGTGGCGCGGTAATTTACAGCGTAATTGGTGAAAAAATGCAGAATGACAGGGAGTCCTGGTATATGATTGATAGCTCTTTCATTACTACTTTACCTGATACATGGGGCATTGGTGAAAAGTTCCTGATGTTACCTATTAACAAGTGGGATCAGGAATATCAGGAAGTGCATCTCGGTGGGCTTACCTGCGATGGGTACGATTTTTATACATCTGAAGAACATATTAATGCTGTGTTTCTGCCTAAGCAACAGGCATCCGGCGAGCCGCTGTATATAGGATTTTTCCATACAGGCGCCTATCAGGATCAGCTCAGCGGGTACGGTGGTATCAAACACTGCCTCATACCTTCGCCTAAGCATGTGATTGTAGGGTACGATAAAAACGGTCAGCTGAAAGATTGGTTGTATGCCAAGGAACAGACTTCTCAGAGCATGTTGAAGATTTTGGGTTATTAAAAAAATGGGTTAGTAATCCTACTGAAAGCCCCCCGATTATTCGGGGGGCTTATTTTTTTTCATTTTTTTTCTCTCAGTATGATAAAAAAAGGCTTTCATTTTACTGAAAGCCCTATTATGGCATAGGTTAGATGATATTCATCCGGCATAGGGAAAATAGGAGATGAATATTGAGATTGTAAAGATATAGTTATCTGCAACCATCGATAAACCCCGAAAGTTGTAATTTTTTCTAATCTCTTTTTAATAGAAATACTTGTATTGACAACAATATATTATCATGATGTCCGAAAATGGTACAGATGGTAATATTTACTTATTCTTATAGTGTAAATAGTATTAATATGGTGGCTTTGTTGTATAACACAGATGTGTAGGTCTAGTGTTCCCGGGAATCGTTCAAATAATCAATAGCGGTTCCACATTGCTTCTCTATTTCAGTAAAACAAACTTCCAGTAGTTCCAGTTCTCCCTTTACAAAAGCAGATTTACCTGAACGGGATAAGCCTTTAACCAACAGAAATTGCTTGGTCAGGTGCTGATTAATGAGTGACAGATGCTGCTGTTGTTTCTCCATTGTTCTCTTCTGTTCCATGGATATAATGTTGCGGTAATATTGCCCGAGTGCTCTGATCAGAAACAACAGGTACATACCAACAATCAGGGGATTGGCCAGGTATTGAAACGCGGAGGAATACCCGGGACTTACGTACACGACTATATTATTCAGTTTTACATAAGCAACAGCCACCAGGTACCCGCAAAGGGTCAGACTCCAGATGAGGGCCGTCTTCAAATTAACGGTAATATAGCAGAGTAGTATGCTCATGACCCATATAAGGGTGTATTTGGGACTCAGGTCCTGGTCATTGAAGAACGAGGACATGATAGGAATGCATAAAGTGGTAAAGGAAGTCAACAGGCCCACTTTTCGGGCACTGACCCTTTTTCTCAGTAGTAAAAGACATATCATCAGGATGATGATCATCAACGGGATGAGCAATATGTTCACCGAATTCTGGCTTAGCATATTGATGAAAAGAAAAGTCATTAGTAAAACGATATAGAAGAAAGCATAGTCAAAAATGAGTTTGATCTTTGCCTGTTCGTAGGAGTTTTCGGTATGAAGGATCACGTTTCCAATTATCCCTCTTTCCGTGTTGAGATAAATGTTTTTTATAAATAACCAGCCTTGCCGGAGGAGCTTTGCCATTGTTGCTTGCTTATAGGGGCAAATTATCGTATAATAAACTATGGCAGATTCAACGTTCGTGGGATATATAGCTGTTAGCTGTTAGCTATTAGCTTTTAGCTTTTAGCAAAATGCAGCGGGTACAAAAAAATGCAGTGAAGATCAACATCTGTTGATCTTCGCTGCATTTTGCTAAAAGCTAAAAGCTAAAAGCTGATGGCTAATAGCTGTTTTATTCCACTACTATTTCTTTAGGAGCATCCTGTTTGTTTTCCTTTTTACCAAGGGTAACTTTCAGGATACCATTGTCATATTTTGCATTGATCTTACCGGCATCTACCAATTCACTGATGGTAAATGAGCGTTTGAAAGATTTGAAGCTGAATTCACGACGTACTTGTTTGTCGGTTTCATTTTTTGCTTCTGCTTTCTTTTCTGCGCTGATAGTGATTGCTTTGTCATCGGCGCTGATCTTGAAATCTTCTTTGGAGAAACCTGGAGCTACTACGTCGAGCAGGAAGGCTTCTGGTGTTTCAACAATATTTACCGGAGGATGAGTGGTAAAATAATCGTTGGTCAGAAAATCATCTTTCACGTACTTATTTAATCCTCCATTCAAAATGTCTTCAACAATTCCACCAAATGATTTGGGAAGCGGGCTGTGGTTAAATTTAATGTGTGTCATAGTTTCTATAAATTTTTTTAGTGTGAAATCAATTTTTGTTTGATATCGGGTACAGATCAAATGGGATACCATGCCGTAAAAACTGCTATTTTGTTAGTAAAAAGGTTACAGATTGTGACATTGTGTCATTTCAATTGTAGTTGTTATGTCAAAAAGTCTAATTGCTGATCCATTTTTTTACTTTCTGGGTACATATAATTAACTTTGTAAAAAATACAAACAGAAAAAACTATAACATATGTATCCAGCGGAATTAGTAATGCCAAGAAAGGCGGAGTTAACAGATAATGGTTTCCAGGAGCTGCTGACGGCAGATAGCGTTGATGCAACACTGAAACAGGACGGAACTACCCTGGTGGTAATCAACTCAGTATGTGGCTGTTCTGCAGGTACTGCCCGTCCGGGCGTACTGATGGCAGTAGCGCACAGCGAAAAGAAACCAGACAGACTGACGACCAGCTTTGCAGGTTTTGACGAAGAAGCAGTAAGACAAATCCGTACTCATCTGATGCCTTATCCACCTTCTTCTCCAGCGATTGCTTTATTTAAAAATGGTGAGTTGGTACACTTTATCGAGCGTCACATGATTGAAGGTCGTTCTGCGCAAATGATTGCTGCGAACCTGGCCGACGCTTTTGAACAATATTGCTAAATATTCACATTTCTAAAATCACATTTAGAAATTCGAAATTGCATCGTACTTTGGTGGTTTGATTTTCCTTTTGATTAAATTCGGCTTTGTTCATAGGAAAGTTCAGATCACCAATTTTTTTACGGCTATGTATCCTAATTTATATTACGCGTTCAGAGATCTGCTTGGCTTAGAGATTCCCTTTTTAAAGATTTTTCAGACGTTTGGCTTTTTTGTCGCCATTGCCTTCCTGGCTGGCGCCTATATTTTAACGCGTGAATTAAAACGCTATGAACAACAGGGGTTGCTGAAAGGCATTCCTGAGAAAGTAGTGACAGGACTTCCTGCTACCCAGGGAGAAGTCATTGGTAATGCAGTGGTTGGGTTTATCATTGGTTACAAGATACTCGGTATCTTTTTTCAATGGGACATTGCTTCTGCCGATCTGCAGTCATTTGTATTTTCCAGTCAGGGCAGCCTGATCGCCGGTATCCTGGTAGGTGCTGCTATGGCGGGTTATAAATATTATACGAAGAAGAAACAGGCATTGGCTAAACCGGTGGAACAAACAGTGATCGTAATGCCCCACCATCGTGTGCCAGACATTATTGTGATGGCGGCTATTGCCGGTTTGCTCGGCGCCAAAATTTTTCATAATCTCGAAAACTGGAATGACTTTGTACAGGACCCGATAGGCGCCCTGCTGTCTTTCAGCGGCCTTACCTTTTACGGTGGCCTTATAGTAGCAGCGATTGTGATTATCAGCTATGCCCGTAAAAGACAATTTAATATCCGTGCGCTCATAGATAGCGCTGCGCCTGCACTGATGCTGGCGTATGCCATCGGCAGAATGGGTTGTCATTTTTCCGGAGACGGTGACTGGGGAATCTATAACAGTGCCTATACTATTGACACCAATACCGGTCATACAGTAAAAATGGCGCCTGCAACATTTGCGGATGCTGTACAGAAAAATGCGGTATTCTTTCAGCAGCAATATGCCAGCGTAGAGAAGATCCCGCATGCAGCCTTTGAAAAGCCGGCAGCACTGGGCTTTATGCCTGACTGGCTTTTTGCTTATGGTTATCCGCACAACGTTATTAAAGAAGGTGTACAGATGTCCGGTTGTGATGGTCCTAACTGTAAAGTATTACCCATTGCCGTATATCCTACACCGTTATATGAGATCATTGTTTGCCTGGCGCTGTTTTTCGTGCTTTGGGGCATTCGTAAAAAGATAAAAATACCAGGAGTAATATTTGGTATATACCTTATATTAAATGGTATTGAAAGATTTTTTATAGAGAAGATAAGAGTAGATACCCGCTACGATATCTTCGGCTTTCATCCTACCCAGGCAGAAATTATTTCTACGCTCCTGGTAATTGGTGGTATTATATTGATTGTCATCTACCGTAAAAATAATACTGCCACAAATAAGCTTTCCTGATATTAATATATGCAACGTCACCCTTCTTTAGTCTCCTTGTCGCAAGAGCACAAGCGCCTTTTATTTGTATGCCGCTACCTAAAAAAAGATGCAGCCCCGTACGAGGGCTTTCCATTGGAAACACAGGCCAGATTTGAATATATAGTTAAGGTATTTCAGGAAGTGATGGTACCTCACATCCAGAAGGAAGAATACCTGTTCGAGAAATGCGCCGGCAAAAATGCCGCAATTGACGCCATGATACGGGAATTACAGGAAGAACACCTGGTAATTTCCAGAATGTACAGCACCCTCACAGATAGCAACGACCTCGATACCTCCATGGATATACTGGCTAACGCACTGGAAACACATATCCGTAAGGAAGAACGTGAGTTTTTTGAACGCCTGCAGCAGGAACTACCGGAACTCCTGGCCAATCTGCAACTGGAAAACTAATAAATGTATTTAACGTGCTATTGTACATGATCAATTTAAGAACTAATTTTTCAACAGAGTTATAGTAGCACTACTTAGTTGTATTTTTAATCTGACTATTAATCGTAAGCCTTTGCTGATTTCTCCTTGTTTGTTGAGCTGGTAAATAACCTGTGGCTATTTAATTAGAGTTATGCGTACGTTTTATTGCAGCTTTGTGGCGTTTTTTTGTCTGACTGTCAGCCTCAAAACTCTGGGATTATCCAGAGAAGATAGTCTGAGCAAGTATGATAAGCTCGATTCATCTGACATTTTAGTGGCATCTTTTTCTTACAAGGTGGGTGAACAAGAACTGGGACAAGGGGCTACTATCCAGGTACCGGAAGGATTCCGTTTGCTGGATGCTGCACAAAGCCGCCTGCTGGTGGAATCTTTATGGGGTAACCCGGAGAATCCTAATACATTGGGTGTGCTGATACCAGAAAGGGCAGGGCCTATGGATAAGGATTTTCGAGGTTTTGTTATTTCCTTCGAGCCCTCAGGGTATCTCAATGAACAGGAAGCCGGGAAGATCAACTATAATAAATTGCTCCGTGAGATGAAAGAGGAGCTGAAAAAGGAAAATGTATTACGCAGTCGTAAAGGCGCTGGAGTGATTACCAGTATGGATTGGGCATTCCCGCCTTATTTTGATAAAGATAATCACATGCTTCATTGGGCCCGGATCTTGCATTTTGATGGCGGTAACCCGGTACTTAATTATGAAGTACGACTTCTGGGTAGAAGAGGCTGCCTGTGTTTTACCGCCATCGGTAAAACCGCCGATATCCTGAAAATAAAAAAGCAATTAGAACAGATCAGCACCGCTGCGCATTTTACCAACGGAAACGGATATGCCGATTTTAATCCCCGTACGGATCCCAGTGCCCGATGGACACCGGAAGAAACAGTAGTCGGCGCCAGGGTATTATCTCCTGATAATCTCTTGCTGGGCTTGCGGAGCACCTTATCTATGTTACTGGTGTTTCTCTGTATGGTATTATTTGTCTACGTGATGCAGTTTTATCACCACCGTCGCAAGCCTACCTATCGCAAAATGATAGATTTTGATGAACGC
Organism: Chitinophaga sp.; assembly: GCF_036566945.1. Lineage (GTDB taxonomy): Bacteria > Bacteroidota > Bacteroidia > Chitinophagales > Chitinophagaceae > Chitinophaga. The sequence goes on from NZ_DATCVJ010000275.1 coordinate 7,116, forward strand.
CTGAATTAGAAGCTGAAGGCAGAAAGCTGAAAGCAAAAGCTATTAGAGCGGATGACTACGCTTAAGATTTTACCTTTGTCCTATTTTAAGTGCTTATGTTTTAAATTTTCTTATTCCCCCGTTGCCTTAAATAACTTTTTTATCCCCTTATAATACCGGCTATCCCGTATTAACACCGCTATTTTATATGGTGCAACTCCCCGTGC
>NZ_DATCVJ010000276.1:0-18075 GCF_036566945.1 Chitinophaga sp.
CTAAATCAGTATAATCCTGGTAAAGACAAAAAATCGCTTCCTCAAACAATATTCACTTCGCGCTCCAGCAACACACCAAACTTCGCTTCTACACTATCCAGTATCTCCTGCGATAAATCATAAATTTCGTTGCCTTTTGCATGGCCATAATTCACCAGTACCAGCGCCTGTTTGGCATGTACACCGGCATCACCTTTACGGTAGCCTTTCCAGCCACATTGTTCTATTAGCCAGCCAGCCGCCAGTTTAAACTGCTCATTGGCTACGGGGTAAGCCACCAGTTGCGGGAAAGCAGCATGTAGTGCCGTGTATTGTTCTTTACTGATGGTAGGATTTTTAAAGAAGCTGCCGGCATTACCAATCTTCGCAGGATCGGGTAGTTTGGAAGATCGGATATTAATCACCGCCTGGCTGATGGCGGATATTGACAGCTCAGATACATTCATCCGTTGCAGTTCTTCATTGATAGCACCATAGCTGGTATTAAAATGTGGCTGCTTGCTCAAACGATAAGTAACAGATAAGATAGCAAACTGCCCCCGGTATTCTTTTTTGAAAACACTTTCCCGGTAGCCGAAATGACAGTCGGCATTATTGAATGTAACCCGGTGGTTGTCTTGCAGGTGCAAAGCTTCCAGCTCATGAAACACATCTTTTATTTCCACGCCATAAGCGCCAATGTTCTGCATAGGACTGGCGCCTACATTACCAGGTATCAGCGACAGGTTCTCCAGACCGGCCAGTTGAAGGCCAATGCAATGCTGCACAAACTGATGCCAGTTTTCGCCGGCTCCTGCTTTCACATATACGTAGTCGTTATCTTCTTTTACCACGCTGATTCCTTTGATTTCATTCTTCAGCAGCCAACCATTAAAGTCCTGCGTAAACAGGATATTGCTGCCGCCGCCCAGGATCATCTGTGGTAGCTGTTGTACGCGTTGTGCTGCCGTTAACTCCTGCAGTTCTTCTACGGAAGAAAAACCCGCGAAATAACGGGCAGTTGCCTCGATACCAAAAGTATTATATGATTTGAGCAGAACATTTTCTGATACCTGCATAATAACCTAAATTTATGGTCAGCAAAGATAACCGCAAATCAATTAGAAATTTCCATAGCTCATAATCCATTTTTCATGAATAAAACGGCGATTGTCATAGGTGCTACAGGACTAACGGGTACTCATCTTGTGGCCGCGCTGCTGCAAGACCCTTCCTTCAGCAAAGTGAAAATACTGATCCGGCAGCCATGGGCGCATCCCAGACCGGGACTTGAAAGTATCATTGTGGATTTTGATGATGCAGAAAGTCTGGCGGCCGCATTACAGGGCGACGTGCTTTTTTGCTGCATAGGCACTACCATTAAAAAAGCGGGTAGCCAGGAACAATTCAGGGCAGTAGACTATGGCATTCCGGTAAAATGCGCCAGGATAGCGCGTGAACAGGGTGTATCACAGTTGGCACTGATATCGTCCATTGGTGCTAATCCACATTCCCGTGCCTTTTATTTAAGGATTAAAGGAGAAACAGAAGAAGCCGTTCAGGCGATGGGGTTTACTGGTGTATATATTTTCAGACCATCTGTATTAATTGGTACGCGGAATGAGTTCCGCTTAGGTGAATGGCTGGGAAAATTACTTATCCAGCTCTTTTATTTTTTACTACAGGGGAGATGGAAAAAATACCGCGGTATTAAAGCAGCAACCGTTGCCAATGCCATGATAGCCGCTACGAAGCAGGCCAATACAGGTGTCAGTATCTTTGAATCTGATGCCATTCAAAGCATGGGCGCTTCATGAAATCCAGGAAATCAGTCTTATCTTTAGCGCGTATGAAAAAATGGGTCCTTCTTCTGGCTGTTGCAGGTATTGCAATGCTTCCCTGTTCAATACAGGCACAGGTAAACAGTTACTTCCCTGAAATATGGAAAGAAAAGCCAGCATTACATCCGGTCACTACTACCGATCACCCCTATACGATTCTGGATTACCGGCTGGTAAGGGATTTTAATGTAACCCGGCAGGACAAAGCCGATAGCTGGTCACACTATAAAACGATTTACAAAAGTATCAAGATCAATACGCAAGCCGCAGCCGATAGTCTGACGCAACTGATCATGACGATTGAGCGCGACGAATGGATGCGCGGCCTCCGCGTACGGATGCTGTCGCCAAACGGAGAAGTGACCGATCTCAATGATCATATCAGGATGATTGTGCTGAACGACAACCGCAGAGCTGCGGTGGCCAATAACCTGGTACTGCAGCAAGGCGCCGAACTGGAATATGAACTGAGCCTGAAAGTGGGATACGATTATGCAGGCTGTGAATTCCTGCAATCACCACTTCCCTGCAATCATGTAAGCTTCACGCTGGCAGCCCCTAAGGAGCTGGAATTCCGGTTTAAAACTACGCCGGGTGTACCTGCCCCCACCGACAGCCTGGCCGGTAATATCCGCTATTACCAGCTGAATATGCAAAATGTACCAGACCTGCCACCCAATGATCTCTTTAATTACCTCCCGCAGCTCAAACGTATTGACTTTGCACTGCATCAGGCCATAGAGGGGAAAGATACCACCCGCATCACCTGGCAACAGTATGGAGAAGACAGCTATATTCCGCTGGTAGCCGTGTCCAAAGCCGAATACAAACAACTGGAAAAAGAAATGCAGAAGTGGCCGTTCACCCAACAGCGGATGCCCGTTACGCAAATGATTTACCTGGTTGAACAATTTGTAAAAACAAATTTTCAGCTCACACTGCCTGCTGAAACAGGCGAAACCGCGGATATTATTTCCATTCTCAAAAGCAGACGTGCAGAAAAAGCGGGCATGGTCCGCTTATTGAATGCCGTTTACTATATGCTGAACATCCCCACACAAATGCTGTGGACGTCTTCCCGCGATAGCTTATTGCTGGATAGTCAGCTGGTTACCAGGCAACTGGCCCGGAATGTATTACTGTATTTCCCTACCGTACAACAGGCACTGGCACCAACGGATATGAATACACGTTTTCCATGCTATCCGTCATTATGGGCAGGTATCCCCGCCCTCCGCTGCCGCGATACCCTTATGGGGCAGGAAAGCAAAGTACTCACCGACTTCATCACTACACCTATAGTACCCTATACCTCCAGCAACATCACCATGGATGCCACCCTCCAATCCGTCACAGAACCGATTTGGGAAGTGAAGCAATCTTTTGGGGGCTATACCGGCGCGAACATTAAAGCCGCCTTTGGCAACACCGGCCAGACTACAGAAGGGAAATTTAAAATATACAATGCCCTCTTACCCTTTGAGCCGGGCATGAGAAAACCAACAGCGGTGAAAACAGAAAATGAGGTGTTCAATAACCGCATCCTGGATAAACCCGTGTTGTTGAACAGCACACTGAACACGCCATCTCTCGTAGAAAATAAAAATACAGCACTCCATATCCACATTGGTCAACTGTTGGGGGGCACCATGCCCGCAGATCTTCCGCTACCGGAAGGCGCCTTGCCTGTACAAATGTCTTTCCCTTATTACCAGGAAAAAAGAGTCAACATACCCATTCCAGCGGGTTATAAAGTAGATAATAAAGGGGATTTTTCGGCAGATATCAGCGATAAAGGAGCACAACCGGCATTGGGTTATAAAATGCGGTGTGAACAGGACGGCAACATGCTACATATCTTTATTGTAGAGTGGTACCGGCAAACCGACTTATACGGCAGCAGCAAAAGTATATTCGGGCAAATATTACAGCGTATACAAAAGTTGCAACAGCAGGACCTGGTACTGGTGAAAGAGTAGTTTTTTATACGCCATCAACATCCGGTATAATGACTACGGAGCGGAACTTCTTCTCCATTTTCAGTTGTATGATAAACTCCTGCAACACCTGTTTGATATGTGCAATCATCCTGGCTTCGCGGGGTAGTTTAATCAGCATTTCCTGCAGGTAGTTATTGCGTACCCTGGCTACCAATGGTGCTGCAGGGCCCACCAAAGGTGTAGCGATATGTGGTTGCAGCCAGCTGGCGAGAATCTGGGCGGCCTGCTCCGCTACCTGCTGATTTTTATGGCGGATCGTTAGTTTCAGTAAACGGAAAAACGGAGGATAACCAAACACCTGTCTCTCTTCAATTTCAGCGGCATACATGGCTTTGTAATCATGTGCCATTACATAATGCAACACCGGATGCCGCGTGTTGCTGGCCTGTATCAATACTTTACCCATGCCGTGTTTACGACCGGCACGGCCACTCACCTGCTCCATCAGCTGAAACGCCCTTTCGTTTACCCGGAAATCGGGAAAGCCCAGTAAGTTGTCCGCGCTCAGGATACCTACCAGGTTTACGTTTTCAAAATCAAGTCCTTTCACCACCATCTGGGTACCTACGAGTATATCAATACTGCGTTCCTCCAGCAGCTGGATCAGTTTATTATGACTGTCCTTATTCCGGATGGAATCCATGTCCATTCGGGCGATACGGGCTTCCGGAAAAATCAGTTGCAGATCATCTTCAATTTTTTCTGTACCAAAACTTTTAGGTTCCAGCGTTTGAGAGCCGCAAGCCACACAGGTATGCACGTATGGATAACGTGTACCGCAGTAATGGCAGGTAAGCTTATCCTGGTTACGATGATAAGTCAGTGATACATCACATTGCTTGCAATGCGGAATGGTACCGCAGGTAGTGCAGAGCAGGAAAGGCGCATATCCACGGCGGTTCTGAAACAGGATCACCTGTTTACCATCCGTCATGCTTTGCCCAATGGCCATCTTCAACGCTTCCGTGAAATTGCCATCCATGGTCTTTTCCGCCATTTCCTTTTTGATGTCTACTATTTCAATAGCAGGCATTTCCACCCCACCGAAACGCTCATTCAGTTCTACCAGTCCGTACTTCCCCTGTTGCGCATTATAATACGATTCCAGAGACGGTGTGGCGGAACCCAGCAGCACTTTAGCTTTGAACAGGCCTGCATAATAAATCGCCGCATCTCTTGCATGGTAGCGGGGAGCAGGGTCCTGTTGTTTGTAGGAAGAATCATGTTCTTCATCGAGGATGATCAGACCCAGGTCTTTAAACGGCAGCAACAAGCTGGACCGTGCGCCCAGTATGATTTGTATCTCCCCATTTTTTACCTTGTTCCATATTTCCACCCGTTCGTTATTATTAAAACGGGAGTGATAGATGCCAATACTGCTGCCAAAATGTTTCTGCAGACGGCGGATGATTTGTGCAGTCAGGCCAATTTCAGGCAACAGGTAGAGGACTTGTTTTCCGGTAGCCAGACATTCTTCCATCATCTTCACATATACCTGTGTTTTACCGCTGGAAGTGACGCCATGCAACAGTGTTACCTGTTTTTCTTTAAAGTGGGTACGTACTTCCGCGAGTGCTGTTTCCTGCGCCGGGCTCAGGTCAAAGTCGATCTGTGTATCTACCTTACCGGTGGGGATACGATCTACCGTGCGTTTTTCTACCCAGAGAATATTTTTATCTACCAGTCCTTTCAGTTGTGCCGTAGTAGCACCGGACTTTTTGAGTAATTCGTTTTGTAATACGCTGCCTTGTGTTTTCAGTAAATGAAGGTAGGCCAGCAGCAGTTCCATTTGTTTGGGTGCGCGGCCCATATCATTGAACAGTGCCGCCAGTTGCGCTTCTTCCTGGTATTCGGCGTGCAGTTGCACATAATTTTCTTTCTTTTCTCTATATACTTCTTTTAACTCTTCATATACCAGCAGTACTTTTTTCTCTATCAGTTTTTTGATGACAGAGTATACTTCTGATTTATCGAGGATCATCTGGACTTCTTCAATACGCAGTTCTTTGCGGATATGCAATGCTTCTGCGATGAGGTATTCGTCATCATCCAGTGCAGTAAAATCATCGCCATAGGCATCGTTGAATAACAGCAATGTTTCGCTGGAAAGCTTGAGGTGAGCGGGCAAAGCAGCATTCAGCACCTCTCCTTCGGTGCACATATAATAGGAGGCCACCCAGGTCCAGAAGGCTAACTGTGTAGGATATACGACAGGCTCTGCATCCAGCATATCCAGCAGGGGCTTTGTTTTATAGGGAGGCGCCTGTTCGGATATTGTTTTTACAATGCCGGCATATTTCTTTTGTTTACCCAGTTGTACTGCTACACGACTTCCGACTTTGAGGGCGGATTCCATGTTTTCAGGCACAGCGTATGTATAGTTTCTGGGTAAAGCCAATGGCAATATTACATCTGCGTACTTCATCCTATCGGCTGCAGGGTTGGATATTTATGATACTTGCGTAATTCGGTGTCCATTACATCAAACACCTGTTGTTTGAGGGTATTAATATCTTCCAGTGTCATTCCTTTTACGGGGATAGCCGGCAGGAATACCACGCGGCATTTGCCCGGGCTGATGTGCATAGGGCCTTTATGCGGTAAGCGGTGGCCTGCATCCAGGTACAGCACCGGCTTAATAGGCATCTGTAATTCAATGGCCATACGGAAAGCGCCGTTGTGAAAAGGCCGCAGGGGCTGATCACTTTCGTTCGTAGTGCCTTCCGGAAATACGAGTATCGAAATACCGGCTTTCAGCGCCGTCATCATTTCACGTACACTTCTGGCTCTGGCAGCTGCATTGGAGCGATCTACCGGTACCACTGAATTTTTATAGATAAATCCGAAAAAAGGAATCTTAGACATTTCCACTTTCCCCAAAGGACGGAAAGGGAGGCGCATTACTTTTACCGCGATGGCCGCATCCAGGTAAGAGCGGTGGTTCACCACATAAATACAGGGATCGTTGTCGCGTTCACATTCATACTTACGGGTTACCCACATGCCTACCAGCGGAAACCAGGTATGGGCCCAGAAACGCAGGAAATAAAAGATAATGTTTCCACCCTTCTGCCTGCCCAGTAAAGAGGCCAGGAAAATGGGCGGTAATATTAAAAACATAATTCCCAGGAAAGTGGCAGCGGCGTATATCACATAAATAACACGCAACGGCTTCAATAGAAAATTCATAAACGCCTCTCAATTATGGCGGAAAACTACGACAAAATGAGGAAAGCAGAAAGCGGAAAGCAAAAAGCAAAAAGCTATTGAAGCGAATGATTAAAGCGAAAAGTCAATATCGCTTAGGTCATTCGCTTCAATAGCTTTTTGCTTTTTGCTTTTTGCTTTCGGCTTTTCGCTCACTCGCAATTACAACTCCAGTCTTTATCCAGGTCTATACAAGTGATAACTTTGGCATTTTCTTTATCGCAAGGGGCGAAAACGACCCGCAGGTGTTGTCCTTCGCTGGAATATCCCTCCAGTGCGTAGGTTGGGCATGGGCGGTCAGCAGGATTGGATTTTTCGGCGTTAATTTCGCCGGCTGCCAGAATTTCCAGCACCTCTGCCTTTGTCACCTGGCGGCAACCCATCCGACAAATGGCATGCTTAGTATATTCCAGGTGAGCGTGCCGGTTAATGGTTTCTCCGGCAATGGCGGGCTGACTAACAGCTCCGCGGGCAACTACCGGCCTGCTACCAGGAGCTGGGGGTACATCGGAGTCCTTCCACCACCGCTGATGCCAGCCGGCCAGCAGCAATAGTGATAAGAGTAAAACCGGAAGATATTTTTGCATGGACTTCATAAAACAATAGAACGCCGCGCAAAATAGTCAAAATTCCTTACCTAACTATGACATAAAAAGTTCCTACCTTTGCCTCCCTTTATGGAACAGGTAAAAACAGTAGCATTTCATACACTCGGCTGTAAGCTGAATTTTTCAGAAACCTCCACTTTGAGCAGGTTGCTGGAACAGGATGGGTTTGTAAAAACGGAATTTGATAATACAGCAGATGTATATGTTATCAATACCTGTTCGGTAACAGACAATGCTGATAAGGAATGCCGTATGCTGGTACGCCGCATACAGCGCCGCGCACCGGGTAGCATGGTAGTCATTACCGGTTGCTATGCCCAGCTGAAACCGGAAGAAATTGCCTCCATAGAAGGCGTGGACCTGGTATTAGGCGCAGCTGAAAAATTTAATATCGCAGCACACCTCAAAACACTCACCAAGGGAGACAGCACCAAAATCTGCTCCTGCGACATTGAGGACGTCAATAGTTTTCATGCTTCTTATTCCCTGAACGACCGCACCCGTACTTTCCTGAAAGTACAGGATGGCTGTGACTATACCTGCGCTTTCTGCACCATTCCCATGGCCAGAGGTAAAAGCCGCAGTGATAGTGTTGCCAATGTGGTGGAACATGCCCATACACTGGCTGCTACCGGCGTAAAAGAAATTGTACTCACCGGTGTAAACCTCGGTGATTTCGGAAAAGGCTTTGAAGGCGGCAAGAAACGAGAAGAATCATTTTTTGAACTGGCACAGGCATTAGATAACGTAGCAGGCATTTCCCGCTACCGCATCTCTTCTATAGAACCAAATCTGCTGACGAATGAGATCATCGAATTTGTGGCGAACAGCCGTAAGTTTATGCCTCATTTTCATATTCCGTTACAAAGCGGCAGCAATGATATCCTCGGCCTCATGCGCCGCCGCTATCGCCGTGAACTATACGCAGAAAAAGTAGCACTGATCAAACAATTCATGCCACACTGCGCCATAGGCGTAGACGTGATCGTAGGTTTTCCTTCCGAAAGTGATGCACACTTCCGGGAAACGTACGACTTCCTGAATGAACTGGATGTATCTTATCTCCATGTGTTCACCTACTCTGAACGCGCCAATACACATGCACTGGAAATAAAACCGGTAGTACCTGTCCACATCCGTAATGAACGCAACAAAATGCTGCGTAACCTCAGTCATAAAAAACAACAGTTCTTCAACGAACAACACCTCGGTGAAACGAGGAAAGTATTGTTTGAATCACTGGGTAAAGACGGTATGATGGAAGGTTACACAGATAACTATGTGAAAGTAACCACGCCTTTCCGTCAGGAATGGCATAATCAGATTATAGACTGGGAATTGCGGTAAAGCTGAAGGCTTAACGCAGAAAGCAAAAAGCTATTGAAGCGAATGAACAGAGCGGAAATTATACTTCCCTGATCATTCGCTTCAATAGCTTTCTGCTTTTTGCCTTCTGCTTTCCGCTTACTTCGGGAATCCCGGATCTGCCTTCACTTCTTCCAGCTGTTGCGTATGCCTGTTGGTATGCGCAGCATCCAGCAATAAGAGCTGATACGCATCAATGGGGCCTAATACCGGATGATCCATCACATGATTACGCAGGTCATCATTCGTATTGGTCACGTATTCAATGAGCTTATCCCTGGATTCTGTAAAATTCTTAATGGCTTCTGCGTTGGAAGAGTAGTTGTGTTTAGGTATTCCGTATTCCGGCGCTTTCACCTTATGGCTGCGGTCTTCCACATTCTTGATGATCTGTTCATCCGTAGTTTTTATTTCCTTCCTTTTGTCAGGATTGGCGGGTTGCTGCACCAGGTGCTGCTCTCCATCCACAATAGCTTTTTCTATCAGTGTAATATGCTCTACACATTCAATCACTGACCAGCGATCGGGCGCTGTTTTGTATTCCAGCTGTGCATCCGTGAGTCCCTGAACATCTTTCAGGAGATTGTCTTTGGTTTGCTGCAGTTGGTTAATGAGTAGTGTTTTATCTTCCTTTACTGTTTTCACAGCAGGACCCGGAGCTATAAAGCCGGTAAACGTTGCAACGGACAGCAACAGCCATAATTTTTTCATCGTGGATAAATTTAAGTGCCAGAAAAACTTGGAGTTGATAAGTAGTCAGGTAAGTTACGAAAAACCGATGATCTCCAGAAATTCTTCGCGGGTAATAAAACCAGCGCCCAAAGAGGCCAGATGGGTGGTGTGTACCTGGCAATCGATCATTTTTAATTCATGTGCATAAGTTTGCACAAAGGTGATAAAGGCTGCTTTAGATGCATTACTCACATCCGCAAACATCGATTCCCCAAAGAAGAAAGCGCCGGTTTTGACGCCATAGAGGCCGCCTACCAACTGATCGTTCTGCCAACATTCTACCGACATGGCATAACCGGCTTTGTGTAAACGGATATAGGCCGCCTGCATTTCAGGCGTAATCCAGGTGCCGGTTTGGCCCTCGCGTGGAATGCTGCTGCAGCGGGCTATTACAGCGGCAAAATTTTCATTGAAGGAAATACGGAATAGTTGTTTGCGCAGCACCTGTTTCATGCTGGCAGATACTTTCAGTTCATCGGGGAATAATACGAAGCGGGGATCTGGACTCCACCACAGGATAGGTGGTTCATCATACCAGGGGAAAATACCAGAGCGATAGGCCAGTAACAATCTATCTACAGATAAATCACCACCCACAGCAAGTAAACCGTCTGGCTCAGAGAGCTGTACAGGAGGAAATATTAATTGTTTGTTAAGGCGAAAAACGGACATATCCGGGATCAGCTACCTGCCATTTCTTCAATTGTAACACTCAGCCCTCTTTCCTGCAAAGCTTCACATAAAGGGCGCAGTTTGGTGTATTCTCCCTGTTTCACGGCATATTTCCCATTGAAATGAATGATCAGGGCGCATTGTTCTGCCTGCTCATGTGTATGTCCGCAAACCTCCATCAGGGAAGATATGACCCAATCAAATGTATTTACCTCATCATTCCAGACTACCAGGCTAAACGGATATTGTTCATCTTCCGCTACCAGCACGTCTACCTCTTCCTCGGGTAATCCTTTTGTACTTGTACGATCGCTCATCTTTTAAAAAAGCTTTACACAAAATTACATGGATTATTCGTTAATTTATCCATATTTAAAGCTGGAGTTACTGATTTTGGAATACAAAAAATGGTTATAATGAAAGGACTGGTTTTACTGATGGATACGAATTTACCGCTGAAAGATCCTGTACCGATCTTTTCGCTGGTATTGTTTATAATACTGCTGGCGCCTATTCTCCTGCGTAAGCTGAGGATACCGAGTATTATAGGGTTGATTATAGCGGGCATGCTGATAGGAGACCATGGCTTCAAAATCATTGAAAAGGGCAGTATTGACCTCTTTGCCAAAGCAGGATTACTATATATCATGTTCCTGGCGGGCCTGGAACTGGACATGACGGAGTTTCGCAAGAATCGCTACCGCAGTATGGTGTTCGGGGCCTTTACTTTTTTCATACCGCTGATCATGGGATTTGTGGTATGTACGTATGTGTTACATTTCAATTTTATGGCTACGCTGCTGGTTTCCAGCATGTTTGCCACCCATACACTGGTGGCTTATCCGCTGGCCAGCAGGCTGGGGATCACTAAAAACGAGGCGGTTACCGTAGCCGTAGGCGGCACAATTATCACCGATACGGCCGTATTACTCATACTGGCCATCATCACCGGGGCGCAGGCGGGCAACCTGAATACTTATTTCTGGGTGCGTTTGGGCATTTCCCTGACCATTTTTGCCGTTATTATCCTCTGGCTGATGCCAATGCTTGGCAGGTGGTTTTTTAAGAAAATAAAGGACGATAAAACCTCTCATTTCATATTTGTGCTGGCATTGGTATTCGCTGCTGCATTTTTAGCCGAGCTGGCGGGCGTAGAAGGTATTATAGGCGCGTTTCTGGCCGGGCTGGCACTGAACCAGCTGATACCACACACCTCCCCGTTAATGAACCGTATTGAATTTGTAGGCAATGCCCTGTTTATTCCATTTTTCCTGATCAGCGTGGGCATGCTGGTGGATCTGCGGGTATTACTCAAAGGGCCTGATGCACTCATTATTGCCGGCGCGCTTACCATCATGGCACTCAGCAGCAAATGGCTGGCAGCATTTTTTACCCAGCTGAGTTTTAAATACAGCCCTACACAACGCAACGTAATATTTGGCTTGAGCAGCGCCCATGCGGCCGCTACCATCGCTGTGATACTCATTGGCTATAATATGGGCATCGTGGATGAACATGTACTCAACGGTACCGTTATCCTCATCCTGATTACCTGCCTCGTTGGTTCTTTTGTAACAGAAAATGCAGGTCGCCGGCTGGCCATCCAGGAAGCAGAAAGCAAGCCGGAAGCACCCGAACAGCCGGAGCGTATATTGGTACCCGTGTCCAATCCCGACCGCATTGAAGCACTGCTGGATTTTGCCGTCATGATCAAGGACACCAGCGCTTCTACGCCCATTTATCCGCTGGCCGTAGTACAGGATAATGAAGAAGCCAAAGAAAAAATACACCTCACCAATAAAATGCTGGAAAAGGCGGTCATTCATGCCGCTGCCACCGAAAGTAGTGTGCAGGTAGTAACCCGTGTAGACCTGAACGTATCTGACGGTATTACCCGCGCCACCAAAGAATTACTGATCAGTGATGTAATATTGGGCTGGACAGACCGGACCAGCACCACCGACCGCTGGCTGGGCAACATCTTTGGTACTACACTCGATAACGTTTTGCAGCGCGTGTGGGAAACTGTATATGTATGTAACTTTCATTCCCCACTCAATACCACTAAAAAAATGGTGCTGGTAATGCCGCCCAATGCCGAGTACGAACTGGGCTTCCTGCATTACCTGCAAAAAATGTTTATGCTGGCCAAACAGGCGGGCGCCAGGCTATTGGTATTTTGTAATGCCAAAACACAAACCATTACAGAAGCCTTTGCGGAAAAATCCAAAATGAGTGTAGACCTCAGCTTCCGTCAGTTTGATACCATAGAAGATTTCCTGATTCTATCCAGAGAAATTACCCGCGACGACCTCGTAGTGGTGATCACCGCCCGTAAAAGCACGCTCTCCTATCATGCGTACATGGATGGCATTCCGGCTAAATTAGAACGTCATTTTAAAGATAATAATGTGATCCTCTTATATCCGGAACAAAGGGAATTTAACTCCCTGGAAGCGGGGCTGCAACCGGAAGATCTGACGCTGGCGCCTATTCAGGAACAAATTGCGAATCTGAATAAACTGGGTAAAGCCGTGAAGAGGATATTTAAGAAGTAGCTATTAGCTATTAGCTTTTAGCTTTTAGCTTTTAGCAAAATGCAGCGAATAATAAATGCAGCGGAGATAAAAACGGAGTAGTAAAATACTTTCCGCTAATATCTCCGCTGCATTTTTGCTAAAAGCTAATAGCTAACTGCTAAAAGCTAAAAAGGTCCCGCATTTCTGCAGGACCTTTTCAATTTGTGTGTAGTGTGGGAGCTACTGGATTCGAACCAGTGACCCTCTGCTTGTAAGGCAGATGCTCTGAACCAGCTGAGCTAAGCTCCCTTTTTGTTTCTTACCGATCGTCCCTTTTGTTCGATGGGATTGCAAAGGTATAAACTATTCTTATTCTACCAAATATTTTTTGAAAAAAGAGAAAAAAAGGAAGTGAGCGAACTTCACCCGACAGGCATTAACCCCTTTACCAACAGCTATTTCAGAAAAAATAAAAATTCAATTTCACGCCATAAAAAAGTGCGCACGATTTTGCACTTACATATATTTTGCATCAATAATGTGCAGGTAAGACAACTGTTTAGGAAGATGAAAAAGAACCGGTTAAAAATGTAAATGCGGAAGTTGGGGACAATGATACAGATCCGGATTCTTCATCCTTTTGCGGCTATGTCGGCCCCTCCACTACCGTACCTGGCTCCCCACCCATTTGCCGGTCGCCGCCCAATGACTTGCATGCCCAAAATAAAACAGGGCCCACCTTTAACGGTCAGCCCTGTTGGAAATATTATCCGTTTATCAGCCATCGCTTACTTCTTTTTCTTCTTTTCGGCTTTCTTCGTAAATCCGCCTTCAAAGAAACATTTGATGCCTCTGTATGCGCCACAGCCGCCAATTTCACGGATGTTTACGCGACCGGCAGAAAACTGAAAAGCAATACCGCAGGAAGATTCTTTGTCTTTATACTCTCCCCTGTTACCAGCTAAATAATGACCTTTACCGCTCAATTCTCCTTTGCAGTTGCCATTATCCTTTGTGAAAGTGATAAAGAACTGGAAGGATTTTCCATCTTCTCCATCCCGGATAGACACAATATTCATATCACCGGAAGTATAATCACCGGAAAATTTATTCTTGCGGGGCAGGGTATCAATGGGATTGAAGATCTGTCCGGCATTCGTTGGGCCATTAGAGTTAGTCATAATGAGCGTCACGCTGCCATCTGCATTCACCATATAAAAATCCTCTTTCAGCGCGCTGCGGCTGTCGGAGAGCCTTTTCTCACTGCTGATCTTAATCACATTCTTGCTGTCCAGCTGCAACGACATCAAGGTTCCATCGGGGCTACCGGTATTGGCTACACGGATGCGGTTCAGGTATTTCCCTTTCTTGTCCAGGAAACAGATATAACCTACTGACTGCGATCTTCCCACCGCTTTTACCACCACGTAATTCACCGGGTTACCAGGAATCCATTGCAGTGGAAAGTAGCCTACCCGTTCACTTTTGGAGAAATCCCCTTTGGTCAATGTATCTGTTAAAAACCGCATGGCCGCGGTGTCCAGCGACAGGGAGTCAGCTGTTTTCAGCTGCAGCGTATCTGCCGAGAGCTTATATGGCAGCGTGCCAGGCGTAAATAATGCCTGGAAGTCTTCAAATGTCATCGGCTCATCACCGCCACCTGATTTCTTTTTCGATTTGCAGGCTGCTAAAACACCAATTGCCAGTAATAATAAAAGGAAACGCTTCATTAGAAAAGTTAGTTCTGGGCGAAAAGTTAGATATAATTTTTATATGTGAGCGCTAAAAATCAAAAAACATACCGGATAGGAAAAAGTTCAGATTTATTATTTAGATTTGTCTAAATAATATTTTAGATAGCATGAATTTATCGGTGGCAGAGGAAAACTATATCAAGTCCATTTATAAACTACAGGAAGGCGATGTTGCAGTCAGTACAAATGCCCTGGCCTATGAGCTGGACACCAAACCGGCATCGGTAACAGACATGGCAAAAAAGCTGAAAGAGAAAAAGCTGATCGAATATGAAAAATACCAGGGTATTATCCTATCTCCCGAAGGCAGAAAAGCAGCATTACAAATTGTAAGACGTCATCGCCTGTGGGAATGCTTCCTGGTAGATAAACTGTCTTTCAGCTGGGAAGAGGTACATGAACTGGCGGAAGAACTGGAACATGTGCGCAGTGAAAAGCTCACCAACCGGCTCAGTGACTTCCTGGGCAATCCCGTGATAGACCCACATGGTGACCCTATTCCGGATGCCAACGGTAAATTGGCCAAACCACGACCACAAACCTCGCTGGATCAGGCCAATGCCAAAAGACTGGTAGTAACAGCTGTTACCGACCAATCAACGGCCCTCCTCGCCTACCTCAATGCCAAAGGCATTAAACTGGGCACCCAACTGGAAATTATAGCGCATTACGAATACGACAACTCTATTGAAATAAAACTGAAACAACAGCCGGCGATCACCATTAGTGAACAGGTAGCTAAACACATTATGGTAAGACCCGTTTAAATGAATTACAAATTACGAATTACGGGAAGACAATAGACGCGCAAATCTACCCACAAATCCGTAATTCGTAATTCGTAATTCGTAATTCCAATACTATGAGCATCGAACACACACATTCATCAGCATCGTTAAGTGAGGTACATCAGAGTGTAGAAACCAGTGGAAAATCCAAATGGAAAAAAATATTTGCCTTCTTTGGGCCGGCCTA
This sequence comes from Chitinophaga sp., assembly GCF_036566945.1. Classification (GTDB taxonomy): domain Bacteria; phylum Bacteroidota; class Bacteroidia; order Chitinophagales; family Chitinophagaceae; genus Chitinophaga. The sequence continues at coordinate 15,653 of NZ_DATCVJ010000276.1, forward strand.
CCTGGTAAGTGTAGGCTATATGGACCCCGGCAACTGGGCCACAGATCTGGCCGGCGGTAGTCAATATGGATATAAACTACTTTGGGTACTCCTCATGAGTAACCTGATGGCCTTACTGTTACAAAGTCTCAGCGCCCGCCTGGGCATTGTACGCGGCCGGGACCTTGCACAGGCCAACCGCGAAACCTACCCTCCTGTTATCAATTTTATTTTATACGTACTGGCAGAAATTGCCATCGCCGCCACCGACCTGGCAGAAGTACTGGGTATGGCCATCGGTATTCAGTTACTCACGGGCCTCCCACTCATATGGGGCGTGAGTCTTACCGTACTCGATACTTTCCTCCTGCTGATCCTGCAACGATACGGCATCCGTAAAATGGAAGGATTTATCATTTCTTTGGTAGCTATTGTAGGTGCGTCTTTCCTGGTAGAACTTATTCTCGTGAAGCCACAAATGGGCGAAGTGGTGAAAGGCTTCATCCCCTCCATTCCCGATAATACGGCCCTGTATATCGCGATCGGTATTATAGGCGCCACCGTGATGCCGCATAACCTCTACCTCCATTCTGCCCTGGTACAAACCAGGAAAATAAAAAGAGATGATGCCGGCATTAAGCAGGCCATCCGCATGAACTTCCTGGATAGCACCATTGCCCTTAACCTCGCATTCCTCGTCAATGCCGCCATACTAATTCTGGCTGCCGCCGTATTTTATAAAAGCGGCCGTACAGATGTTGCGGAAATACAAGACGCACACCGGCTACTGGATCAGCTGCTGGGTAGCAAACTGGCTCCTATACTCTTTGCCGTGGCATTAATTGCCGCCGGACAAAGTTCTACTGTTACCGGTACCCTCGCAGGACAAATAGTCATGGAAGGCTATCTGCGCCTGCGTATCAATCCCTGGTTGCGCCGGCTCATTACCAGGCTGCTCGCCATCATCCCCGCTTTACTCACTATCATTATTGCGGGCGACAAAGAAGTAGGCGCCCTGCTGGTATTCAGTCAGGTGTTACTCAGTCTGCAACTGGGCTTTGCCATTATTCCGCTCATTCATTTTGTCAGCGATAAAAAAACCATGGGCATCTTTGCCATCTCTACTACCACCAAAATTTTCAGTTGGGCAGTCACCATTTTATTGGTGTACCTTAATATGCGGATGGTATTTACTGAAGCCATCGGCTATATGACCGGCACAGGAAATATTTTGGTAGATGGTCTTATACTGGCAGGTTGCGCCGGATTCATCGTATTGCTTTTCATCACCATCATTTATCCGCTGCGCAGACGCTATCGCGAAGATGCCGCCGCAGGTATCCATACCACCCAGGTATCTCTGGGCGACATGGAAAAACCTGTTTACCACCGCATTGCCATGGCGCTCGACTTCACTACCAAAGACCGTGAAATTGTGACCAACGCCATTGCTCACGGTAACGAACATACGGAGTATATACTTATTCATATTGTAGAAAGCGCCTCCGCCAAATACTTCGGCCATGATTCCGATGACCTCGAAACACGCCGTGATCAGGAACAGCTGGACACCTATCTGGCACTGCTGAAAAGCCGTAATATCACCGCCAAAGGCGTACTCGGTTTTCGCAGACGTGCCCGGGAAATTGCCCGCATCGTACAAGAAGAAAAAGCCGATTTCCTCGTGCTCGGCGGACATGGACATAAAGGGTTCAAAGACTGGCTGTATGGAGAAACGGCCAACCAGGTAAGGCACCAGGTAAAAGTGCCGGTACTGGTGGTACAGTGGTACCAGGAAGCAGGAAAAACAAAGGATTAAGCAGCCACTTATAGCGGGTACATGATAGGTGTACCCGCAACATACCTTCTTTTCTACATTCAACACACCTGCTTATGCAGCATCTCTTTAAACCCGGTGATACCAGGCATTTCAGCCGCATTGTCCGTACAGAAGATTGCGCCAGCTTCGACAGCGGCAACGTACATCCTGTTTATGCCACCTTTGCATTGGCAAGAGATGCAGAATGGTGCTGCCGTTTGTTTGTACTGGAAATGAAAGACGATACCGAAGAAGGCATAGGCAGCAAGCTCACGATAGACCATCTGTCGCCCGCTCTGGTAGGCGCCGAAGTAACATTTACCGCTACCATCACCCATATACATCATCATGAAATTACCTGCAGTTACGAAGCCGTATCCGGTGGAAGACTGATCGCCAGCGGAATACAGGTGCAAAAGATCCTACAGAAAGAAAAACTGGAACGGCTGTTTGCAGGGTTAACGTGATTTTTTGTCTTACTCAGGATTATACTGATGTAGATGATTTTCCGGATTTTGTTTTTCAGAATTAAAAAAAAGATTAGCGAAGACAGATGCGGATATCCACGTCAGTCTTCGCTAATCTTTTTTAAATCCTATAAAATCAAAAAGTAAAAATCCGGGAA
>NZ_DATCVJ010000277.1:0-5062 GCF_036566945.1 Chitinophaga sp.
CAGGACATGGCGGGCGTCATGCAGCATACGCAAAAAGACGGATGGACTACCACCCACAATGAATACGACTGGGGCGGCAGTAATAGCTGGACCAACTATTATGATATCCTGAGAAACAACCAGCTGGTATATGACCGCGCGGTCACCTTACAAAATGAGTTGCAGCAAGGCGTGGCACTGGTCATGAAATCTATGATGTTTGGGCTCATCACTGATTTGTGGGGAGATGCACCTTATTCCCAGGCCTTGAAAGGAGAACAGGGCGCGGGCGCCACTACACCGGTATATGATCCGCAGGAAGCTATTTATACCGGCATCCTGGCAGACCTGGAAAAAGCCAACACCCTGCTTTCCAAGCCTAAAGCCGCTTATCCTGCCCTTATTGATGCAGTAGATGTGTACTACCAGGGCGACCCTGTGAAATGGCGTAAAATGGCCAATTCCCTCGCATTACGCTACTATATGCGTTTGTCGGAGAAGCTTCCGGCTGTGGCAAAAGCAGGTATTGAAAAAATAGTTGCCGATCCTGCACAGTTTCCCATCATTACCGATGCGGCAGATGATGCTACCATGTCGTTCCCCGGCAACAGCAACGCCGATTCCTGGCCGGCGAATGTGGTGTATGATACTGACAGCAGCAATTACCGCCGCCTGAAAATGTGCAATACCCTGGTGAGTTCCCTGCAAGCCCTGCATGATCCCAGACTGGGCGTATGGGCTAATAAAGTACAATGCTTCCTGTTGGTAGACGATACCAAACCTCCCGGTACCGGCAATGTGTATAAGCCTACTGATACGGTGGTTGCCGGCGAAAACAGGAAAGTAAGATATATCTCACCAGATGTACTCACGTCTAAAGGGTTAACCGTAAATGACATTAACCAGGACGTAAACTATGTGGGATTGCCACCCGCTATTTCCGGACCTGCCGTATATAATTTAAGTCCGGATGCCGCGCAGGCTTCCCGGAATCCACATGTATCCTGGCTGAACGATATTTATAAACAGGCCAAAGGGCCCTTGCTGAAAGCCCGGTTAATATCCGCCGCTGAAGTACATTTTATTTTAGCAGAAGCTGCCGCCATCAAAGGCTGGGCTGCCGGCGATGCAGAAACACATTATAAAGCCGCCATACAAGCCTCTTTTAACACATGGGGCATTGGTGGCAGCCTAAACGCTTATCTTACACAACCAAATGTACAATTCAATCATACACAGCAACAGATCATTGAGCAAAAGTGGATTGCCAGCTGGACAGCCGCCACGGAAGCATGGGCTGACTATAAGCGAACCGGTTACCCGGTATTAAAAGCCGGTCCTTACGCAAAAGGCACGGTGGTACCTGTTCGCCTGTACTACATGCTGGAAGAAAGGAACCTGAATAAAGCCAATATCGCTGAGGCCATGAAACGACTGGAAGTAACCAACTATTCTGCTTTTGGCGCTAATGGCCCCCAAAATAGTCCCTGGTCCAAACCATGGATTATTCAGGGCACCGGCAAACCATGGTAAGTATTATTTTTATTACGTAAATTATTCTTCCGCATATGAAGCAATTATTTTTTAAAACCACGACCGCGTTATTTGTCAACCTGCTTTTCCTGACAATCGCCTTTGCCCAGCAAACCGTTACACCTGCCACCGCGCTGAAAAGTTATCTGAACAACGGTGATCAGTCCTTTCACTGGGAACTCAAAGATTCCTTTACCGTTAATAATGTGAAAGCCTATAGCATCCTGCTCACCTCTCAGAAGTGGCGGGAATACACCTGGACACATCAGTTAACTATTTTTGTACCAGCAGCCGTGAACTATGATGGCGCCCTGTTATTCATCACCGGTGGTTCCGTGAAAGAAGGGCTGCCTAACTGGAACGGACCTACGGACGAACTGTATCAGCAAATGGCGGTAGTAGCCGGTACCAACAAAGCAGTGACAGCGGTGCTCAGACAGGCACCCAACCAGCCGCTCTACAAAAACCTCACAGAAGATGCGCTGATCTCTTTTACACTCCACAACTTTAAAGAAGATGGCGACTATACCTGGCCCCTGCTTTTCCCGATGGTAAAAAGTGCGGTTCGCGCCATGGACGTAGTACAGGCATTTACCAAAGAAAAAGGCATTCATACTATTAACCGCTTCCTGGTATCCGGCGCCTCCAAACGTGGCTGGACTACCTGGCTCACCGGCGCCAACGATTCCCGTGTAGCCGCTATTGCGCCCATGGTGATTGATGTACTGAATATGCCGGTAAGTCTGGATTACCAGATTAAAACATGGAAAGAATACAGCATTCAGATCGAAGACTACGTGAAACTGGGTATTCCGCAAACAGCACATACCGAAGGTGGACTCGCCATCAATACCATGATAGATCCTTACTCCTATCGCCAACTGCTCACTATGCCCAAAATGATTTTCATGGGGACCAATGATGAGTACTGGGTGGTGGATAATATCAAGAATTATTTAGACAGCATCCCCGGCAAAAATTTGCTCAACTATACGCCCAACGCCGGTCATAACCTGGGCGATAAGAAACATGCATTCGAAGGACTCAGCGCCTTCTTTGGCACCACACTCAATCAACAGGCATATCCTGAATGCAGCTGGGCTACCAAAACCCGTCATGGTAAAATCCAGCTGACCGCAAAAGCCAGCGCCGACAAGCTGACGGATGTGGTGCTCTGGTCCGCTTATTCTCCCGACCTGGATTTCCGTAATGACAAATGGTCCTCACAAAGTTTGGGCAAAGCACATCAGTCTACCGTAAAAGTAAGCACGCCGCTACCGGCCAATGGCTATCGCGCCTTTTATGTAGACCTTCAATATACCAATCCCACCGGCGGCACCTACACCGTTAGTACACGTGTATTCGTGACCGATACCAAACAGATTTTATAATCAACATGTACATGAAAAAAATATTCCTCTTCGCCGGCACCTTTATATTTAGTTATTCCGTTATCGCACAACAGGCAGCCTCACCGCTGCCTGTTACCAAAAATAAATTTGTGATAGTGGCGCATCGTGGCAACCATGTGGATATGCCGGAGAATACCGTAGCGGCCATAGAAGCCACCATTCAGGCTGGTGCAGACTATGCAGAACTGGATCTGCGCACCACCAAAGACGGGCAACTGGTGCTCATGCACGATGGTACTGTAAATCGCATGACCAATGGCACCGGCAATGTAGCCGATCTTACCCTTGCCGAAATCAAACAACTAAAAGTCAATAGTAAGGACGGGAAAGATTACCGCGTACCCACGTTTGCAGAAGCGCTGAAAGCCTGCAAAGGCAGGATGAACATTTACCTGGACTTTAAAGACGCCGATGTTGCGGAAACCTGGAAACAAATACAGGCTGCCGGAATGGAAAAACAGGTAGTGGTGTATCTCAACAAAAAAGAACAATATAAGCCCTGGAGAAAAACAGCGCCACAGCTGCCGCTGATAAGCAGTGTACCGGAGGAAATGAACAGTCCTGCGCAACTGGGCTACTTCCTAGACAACGTTGCGTTGTCTGTTTTGGATAACGTAACCGATAGCGCCATGCTCGCCGTAGCGCGGCAACACAACGTAGCGGTGTGGCTCGATGCACAGTCGCCCTCTGAGGGTCCGGCCGACTGGAACGCCGCCATGCGAAAAGGCGTGCAAGGCATACAGAGTGATCATCCCGAAGCACTGGTCAGCTATCTGCAGCAAAACAAGTTGCGTGATGGCCTTAGCGGTACTGCGATGCCTGTTGCTGTTGCCGCAAAGGCCCCGGCTTATATTACCATGCGCAACGTTTCTTATGGCGATGCAGGAGAAGATAATACACTCGATGCCTACATCCCGGAAGATCATAATTCGAATACCAAAATCATTGTATACCTGCATGGCGGCGGCTGGACAGGCGGCGACAAAAAAGAATTTCCGCAACAGCTGATTGAAGAACTGGCAGGCAGGCTGCACTATGGCGTAGTATCTATGAACTATCGCCTGATCAGGGATAACAAAAATATTTACCCTGCTCAGCTGGATGATGTGCGGAAAGCATTGGCATTTATTTCTTCCAAATCTAAAAAACTAAAATTCGATGGCAGCCAGTTTGCCCTGATAGGCGGAAGTGCAGGCGCTTATCTCGCCTTGCAGTATGCCTATGCCCAAGATAGTTTACACCAGGTAAAAACAGTGGTGGACTTATGGGGGCCCACAGATTTCACCGATAAAAAAGTGCGGCAGGAAAATAAAGAAGCAGATGAAAAAGTAGCGCGCCTGCTCGGAGAACCTGACCCGGAAGCTAAAATTGCTTTCGATGCCAGTCCTTATTATCAGCTCACAAAAGCCAGTGGCGTGCCTACCATCCTGTTTCATGGCGGGGAAGATCCGTTGGTACATGTGAGTCAGGCGGAGAAGCTGCACGCGAAATTAACTTCGTTGAACATCCCTACGCAATTTGAATTATATCCAACAGAAAAACATGGAATGGGCGCCACCGCTTCCATGGATGTATTTTCAAAAATGATTACCTGGTTGAAAAAATACTACCCTGCCCAATAATTATTTGTGCAGTCCTCTCTTACGCAGGTATGCCAATAGTTTTTCCGGGAAGTTTGTCTGGATGGCGTTGGCATACTTTGCGTCTTTCAGGCGCTGATCAAACCCGCTATCGGCCTGTTGTCCCTCCATATCATCATACTTTCCCAATGCGTTGATCCAGATCCTGGTACCACTGTGCGTGATGCGTTGCATCAGTGAGTCTGTGTAAAAAGAATCATCTACGTGGATCACCGGAAATTTACCCATTGTCAGAATTTCGTTTATCTCCTTCACGTTATGCGCCCTTGGCATGATGGGTAACGCTGGATTCCATTCGCGCAGCTGTGTGGCAAAGGCATACTCATAAATAAAGAACAATACCTGGTCGTTCATGTTATGGGCGGTAATCATTTCCACGGCTTGTTTTGCGGCGGCGGGGCTATCTGCTTTAAAGTCTACATCCACCATAATTTTTCCTTTGGTGAGCTGGAGTACTTCTTCAAACGTTGGGATTTTTTCTTTGGTAGGCTGCCCGTT
>NZ_DATCVJ010000278.1:0-1835 GCF_036566945.1 Chitinophaga sp.
AGTCTTTTTCCAATGACTTCCTGTTTGCGGGTTTGAACTGCGAAATAGGTTTGAGCGAATGCAATAGGATCTTTTTGTGTATCGCCGCTTTGGGCAACGAGGTAACAAGCGTAGCGGGTAAGGGCAATGTCCTCCAATTCCCTCTTACCACCTTTTCCAAGATTGATCATTTTGCCGATATCAGCAAAATGATCGGAAACCGCCACCCCACTGTTTTTACAGGCATTTTTAGCCTTTTCAATAACTTTGAGAAAATTCTTCCATTGCGTGTACCCAAGAATTTCCTGCAATTCTCTGGCGCTCCAGCATTCAATGCCTTTGTGTTCATAACGGGCTTGCTCAAACTGAGCAAACAGCGCTTCAATCAATTCTTTCTTCATAAACAGAAATGTTTAAATCATCTCACAATATTGTGAAGCGCAAAAATAAAAACGGGAAAAAATGCTTTGGTTAATGGAACTCAAATAGGCTCAAATTGACTCAAATTAAATCGGGCCATAACGGGTTTTATTTAATCTACCAACAGGAGATCTTCATCTTATCTGAAAATTCTGAACATAAGACCAGCGGCCAGTTCTCTACGGCCTTACTGCATCACCGGTTTGTTCCGCTGATTGAACTGGTAGATATAATACTCCAGTTGCTCTTTCTTTTCTCTGTCGGCTCTGAATTCATCGAGCAGGATGCTGTCCTGGGGAAGGATATATTTTTTGAGATTATAGGCAGATAACTCCAGTATCTGTCCGGTAACAACATTCAATACTTTTTTAAGCGCCACCGGTGTACTGATGCTGTTGGTGGTCATATCGGCCTGATTGAGGTAGCTGCGCGAAGGCTGAATGCCGTGCAAGGTGTAAATGCAGTAATAACCGGTTTCTTCTATTTTGTTGAGGCCATTGTCTTTGATAAAGATGTTGGTACCATCACAGAAGCCCCAGTAATTTTTTACTTTATGTTCCTGACCGGCGCCATCCCGGATTACCAGTTCATTTCTGTTGGCGAGCAGGTAAATTTGGGCAGCGGAGCTGCGGTTTTTAATCACCAGATCGCCCTCTTCAGACGGGCTGTTGGCCTGAAACTCTTCGAATGATTTATATAATCCCTTTTTCAGGTGCTGCGCATCAGTGATCAGCACCGTTTGTTGTCCTACGGCGGACAGGGCCACGAGTAAAAAAATCCAAAAACACCCCAATTGTTTCATAATTAACAAATGTATAGGGTTTTGGAAGTGCAAAGGTTAGAAATAGCTGAATGAACTTATTTCTTCTGCTGAGGTGATAATTATATCGCTGATTTGTGGAAAACTATTTCTTCTTCGGGGCGATGAGCATGTTTTTCTTCATTTCGGTAATGAGGTTGCGGCTGATGGCAGCAAATATTTTTGTGCATCGCTATTGATATTGGTTTGCAGGAGTGCCGTCCAAATGGGCTCACTATTAAGGTCTTCTGCCATTCGGATATCCACTTTTTCCAGGAGGCGTTCATCGTAAGTGATGGTGGGATCTGGCACCCATTGTTGTCCTTGCTGAACCCAATTGCCCTGGGTAAAGATGCTGCGATTTACAGTGTATCTGATCGTTGAACTTAAAGGGCTGATAATGAGTATCGCATCATGTTTATTTGCCAATACGGCCTTATCGAGGTTTTCGCTTATTTGCGCTTCTTCTGCACCCAGGTATTCATACTTATAGGTGATGTCATCGTCTCCCAGCCGTTTATTCAGTTCATAAATAATGTCGTGGATAAATTTCCTGCTGGCCATATCGCCAGAACCCAGGATGAGCAGGTTTTTATAATCTTTTTGAACGTTATTAGGCTTGATGGTTTCAATGCTT
>NZ_DATCVJ010000279.1:0-9067 GCF_036566945.1 Chitinophaga sp.
CTGGAAGCAGGTACACCTGTTTCATGTGCTTCTGCACAAAGGGTGTACATGTACGGTGTCATTCTCATTTTCAACTGCAGGTACTTTCTATTGGTAGCAGTGTTGGTATCTCCCTGCAGATAAGGCTGTTTGTTTTTCTTAGCCCAGCCACTCATCACCATAAATACCGGCGTAAAGCATTTCCATTGCAGGTCACGTACATAGGTAGAATCACTGCCGCGGAAGATCCCGTCTACGTCGCCGGTGGCGGCGTTTTGTGCAGAAAGGCCCGCACCAATAATAGTAGGGATGTGGAAGCGGATATATTCCCAGTTGCCTGACTGATCGCCGGACCAAACGGTAGAATACCGCTGTGTGCCTGCCCAGCCCATTACGCTCCAGATATATCCTCTCGCGTTGCTGTTGTTTTCAATGCCCTCGTATGCCGCTTTACAACCATCCAGGGCAAATTTATAACCCGGACCTACCCAGGCTACGTCCAGCTTGGCCAGACGGGACCCGTAGGTACCTACTTCTCTCGCCATTTTGTCAACGCCGTTTTCTGTCCATAAGCCGGTGTAGAAACCACGTTTGTGTAATTCTGTAATGGTAGAGTCTAATTTCGTATAGCCACATCCGTATCCATCGTTTGGCAGGATCCAGCCACGTGGCATATCGTTTTCTATATATTTATCGGCTACCAGGTGAATAACATCCGGTGTGGTTCCGGTAGTACCGGTGCCTTTATATGCTTTGGAGTCGGTACCGGCGCCACCACGATTGTAACAGTTGGCATCGCCTAAACTCAGCGCCCAGCGTGGCATCAGGAAAGGACGACCCGTCATCTGCGTATAGCCGTTGAGGATCTGTTTTAAACCGGGACCATAGAAGTAGAAGCAGTCAAAACGGTTTTCGTTATGTGCAAACTGTAATTTTTCTTTGAAAGAATAACGGCCCACATCAAAGGTATTTCTGAAGGCGCCATATCCGGCGGTGGACATATAAAAAGGAGCAGGGTTCGGTCTGCCGCCATTATCCCATCCATTACCTTTTTCAATTAATACATCTGTTCCGCGGTGTGAGAAGTAACCGTTTTGCATACCGCCGCCGTAGAAATATTCATCAGGCTGACGCTGCATGGTTTGTGTGGTGCTGGAACCGAAAGACATTGGCGCAGATTCTTCCCAGATCACCCGTGTATCTGTGATATCATACATGGCAAACCGCAATGGTTGCTTGTATACACGTACTATACAATCTTTACTTTTTACCTGGTAATAACTTCCTTTATCCGTTGCCGTTAGGGTCGATTTTCCCGGTGTATAATCCACCACAATATCGTTGCCGGCAGGATTGGTAAACTCACCATCCGGCGCCATCCAGATACGGAAAATATCATCGGTGTAAAAAATCAGTTTAAAAGCCGACAAGCCAGCCTGGATATCACACTCATTGCCAGCTGCTTTGAAGCCGGTCAGATTGCCAACATGTGATTCTTTGGCATTCACCCGCGCACGGAGTGTATCATTCAACACATTTTCGTCACCTGCATATTGCAAAGTAAAGGCGAGTGCATGCATGGTACGATCTGTTAAATCTGTTGCCGGAAATTTCACGGTGAGTTCCTGTCCGGGCGCAAGGCCCTTTTTATTGGCGGGTACTACTGCTTCGATTGCTTTGTGCTGATCGATTTTGCATTGAACCTTAAACGCTGATTTCAGGGTTTCAATACCCGTATTTTTTACGGTAACGGCCAGTTCATCAGCGGTCGTAAACGTGTTTTTTTCTTCATTATGTGAAGTCAGGCGGGTAATCGCCAGATCTTTTTTGTAAGCTTCTGCCAGTTCAATATCATCTATCATCCAGTACCAGCTGTAGAATCCTTTCCAGTAGAAGCGGATATATACTTTCGGTTGATGAGCAGCGATGGCCGTGATGTTCAGTTCCTGGTTGATCGGTATAAACATATCATTGGCCGGTGGCACATTATTCATCACGTTGTAGTCGGTCCACTTGATGCCATCTGTGCTCACGCCTACCAGCAGTGCAGCGCCGGGGGCAGCAAATTCGCTGTTGTACCGGAAGGTGTGCTGAAAGCGAAGGATCACCGATGCTTTGTTGGCACAGTCGATGCTGCTGGTTTGTATCCACGTATCCGGATATACTTTTTTCTTCACCCAGGACGGTTGATCTTCATCTACAAAGTAGCCTGCCTGAAACTGTAAATGATGGCCACGGCTTTTAGATGCAATGGGTGGCGCCTGTTGTTGGTATTGATAGGAGCCTGGGTAAGGCTGATCTGTTATGATCCAGTTTAAATCCCGTTTGCTGGAATCCACATTTTTCCATCCGGCCGGGAGTTCCCCGGTTTTGAAATTTTCCTGCCAGAAAACTTTGGTTTTTTGAGAGGCCTCCTGCGCAAAAGATGCGGCGCCAGAAAAGGCTAAAAGAACTAATAAAAGTAATTTTTTCATGAATTGTTCACCATTAAAATCAGCCAATATATATGCGGATACTGCGTTTGTTAACGAAAGAATCCCTGTTTTTTTGCTCCTGCTGTTTAAGATCGGAAGATCGCAAAGAAATGATATTTCTCTCTTTTCTCTAAATAAAAACACCCTAAGCCTTGAGCGGCAAAGAAATAAAAGTAGTGGATGGGACAAGAAATGATAAATGAACAGGGATTAAATGGCGTTCCGGTGACATTCGCGGGTCTTCCTGCACCAGCCATCTTGCACACCGTCATTTTACTGCCATGCCGGTCCGCCACAGAAAATTTCGTTTTCTCTGACGTATATATGTTTTTACGAATATTATAGATTGTCGGCGCAACCGCTTGATAATGGCTATTTTACATACCTTTGTGCCCTAATATTCCAGATAATGAAAAGAATGCTCCTGACGGCACGTTACTGCCTGCTGGCTGTTATAGCCGTTGTTTTTATGGCCTCCTGCGCTGCTTCAAAGAAAAGCAGCAGTGAGCAGGTGTATATGAACAACCAATATAAAGAGCTGAAAAACGTATTAAATGAGGCCGAAGTCAGCATCATCAAAGATAGTCTGAAAGTAATTTTCCCTAATAACGTTCTTTTTGCCACCGCATCTGACCAGGTAAATGAAAGCGTAAAGCCAACATTCGGGCACTTTGCGGAAGTATTGAACAAATACAGCAAGACAAAGATCCTGATCACCGGCCATACTGATAACACGGGTGCTGCCACCTATAACCGTGATTTGTCTGAAAGACGTGCTACGGGCGCGAAGCAATTGCTCAACAGTTTCAATGTCAGCAACGACCGTATGTTCACCTGGGGTTTGTCTGACCGCGATCCGGTGGCTACTAACGACACCGAAGCCGGTAAGGCAAAGAACAGAAGAGTAGAGTTTGTGATTTTGTATGATGTAAAGGATTAAGTATTTCGGTAGGCAGGCGCCGCAACAGCGGCCCTGCCGCTACTTCAGCCGATTCAGGCAAGCCGCCGTTTACCCCGCTATTCCCCACTTCATTTTCGTATACCCCTCCCGTTATATTTTAGCCGCCTCCACGCATAAAAATGCTGAATATTTTTTGTATCATTATTCCATACATGAAACCCAAAATATTCCCGTTATGAACTCACGTCGTGACTTCCTGCAAAAAATTGCCGCTACCGCCATGGTAATGCCCTTAATGCCGCTCGCCGGATGGGCAACGCGTATGAACAACTATGATGGCCCCGTATTACGGGTGGCTATTATGGGATTGGGCAGCTATGCCAACCGGGTGGCAGACGCGATGCAGTCTTGCGTAAAAGCCAAACTGGTAGGCGTGATCAGCGGTACGCCTGCCAAAATAAAGGATTGGCAGGGCCGCTTCGCTATTCCGGAAAAGAACTGTTATAACTACGAGAACTTCGATCAAATAAAAAATAACGCCGATATCGACGTGGTATATATCACCACGCCCAATGCCCTGCATCACGACCAGGTTATTCGTGTAGCCGCTGCCGGTAAACATGTGATCTGCGAAAAGCCCATGGCCATCAATGCACGGGAAGGACAGGAAATGATCGATGCCTGCAAAAAAGCCAAGGTGCAATTATTGGTAGGATATCGTATGCACTTTGAACCGAAAACCCTGGAGATCATCCGCATGAGAAAGGCGGGCGAGTTAGGGAAAATCCTTTTTTTTCAGGGACAATGTGGTTTTAAAATTGGCGACCCTACCCAGTGGCGGTTAAATAAACAACTGGCCGGTGGCGGATCTATGATGGATATCGGCATCTATGCGATCAATGGCTCCCGCTATATGGTAGGAGAAGATCCAATATGGGTAACGGCACAGGAAACAAAAACCGACCCCGTGAAATTTAAAGCCGGTGTGGATGAAACCATCCAGTTCCAGCTGGGTTTCCCGGGTGGGGCAGTGGCTTCCTGTTTATCTACCTACAACATGAATAACCTGGATCGCTTTTTCCTGGACGGCGAAAAGGGATATGCGGAGTTATGGCCTTCCACCGGATATGGTCCTATTAAAGGACGTACCAGTAAAGGGGAGTTAACACAACCACATGTGACTCACCAAACGGTGCAGATGGATGAAATGGCCGGCATCCTCCTGGAAGGAAAACAACCCATTGTACCGGTGAACGGAGAGGAGGCATTGAAGGATTTAAAGATCATTGATGCCATCTACAAAGCGGTGAAAACAGGGCAAAAAGTGAATCTGAGCATCTAACCCTATTTGATTGGCCGAGGAAATTCCGCACGTGATAGTGAAAAACAGCAGGATCATCTATTAGTGGGAATGCCGCTGCAATACGCATCTGATCAATTCGTTTCTTTATGGTTAAATAGATCAACTATGAAAAAGCGATTATTAGCAGTGGCAATCCTATGCACTGTTGTTTCCGTAGTGAACGCGCAACAATTACACTACGGAATAAAGGCCGATCTGAATATGTTCAAGCTGGACGGAGAAGGGATAAAACCAAACTACACCTTAGGTGGCAGAATTGGCGTTTTTGCGAGTTATGATTTTACAAAGAAATGGGGGATTCAGCCGGAACTATTGTTTTCACAGGCAGGCGCAAAACGCGACGATGATTTCAGCGCCCGTTATATTCACAACAGTAATGATCAGGCCAACAAAAACATTAAGCTGAGTTATCTTACCCTGCCCATATTACTGCGTTATAATATCAACAAAATGATCACGGTAAATGCCGGACCTGAGTATAGTTATTTAATTTATGCCAATGAAAACCTGCTGACTTACAACCAGGCTGCTTTTAAACGCAGTGACCTGGGAGTAGCTGCCGGCGCCACTTTAACGTTCGATATTTTACATGTGTATGCCCGTTATGTATTGGGGCTGACGGATGTAAATAATATCGATGACCGTTATTCCTGGAAAACACAGCAGGCACAGATTGGACTGGGCATCAATTTTAAATAGAATGCATTAATTTTATTGCTGCCCTTTTATCAGGGGAGTTATAAAATGGAGAAAATATATAGACAAGGCGCCAGTGGCGCCTTACTGGATGAATATGAAAAAGCAGTAAGAGAACTGGTGACGTTGATTTCGGATATTCCGGATAGGGCGCTGGCAACGATCGCTGATCCGCTAACGCTCAATCCGGATTGCACCTCCATTCAGACCGTGCTGGCGCATGTGGCGAATGCTATGTATTCGTATGCCGGTTACATTCATCGTTTCAAGGGACATGCCTATACAAAGCCGGAAAAATCTTTTCATACAGCCGTCAGCGGTTTTGTAGCTGATCTGGAAGATGCATTCCGCTTTACCACCGAAGTATTCCACCACATTAAAGACGATGAGCTGGAACAATCCGACCCGGCGAAGAAAATATTTACCAACTGGGGACAGTGGTACGACATCGAACAACTGATGGAACATGCCATTGTACACATTCTCCGTCACCGGCGGCAAATAGAAAAAATGAAAATCGTGCTGAACGTATAGTTATGCGCGCATCAAATGCGATTGTATATTTTGCAGCTGATGTATATGTCGTTGTGTATGTATATTGATAAACTGTATCCACTCCAGCCTGGTAAACGGCCCGAAGCCAGGTACTTCAAAAGCAAGACATTCCTCCGTTAAATTGAGCGTATTGGCCGCTGTGGTCAGCTTCTCCCATATGTCGTGGATATTAGCCAGTATTACTTCTTTAGGGAGATAGTCATTACCCGGACGAATCATATCAGGCGATGTCATTTTAATGCTGAAGTTTAAGAACAAGGCTTTTACTGCATCGACCTTTTCATCGGGTGCACGATCCGTAGGTGTAGCCGGGCCGTAGAGCAGGCTGCAGTCGCCTGCTTTCCAGATATGTTCTGCTACCTGTGCGGCTGTCCAGCTACCTTCAAAAGGCACGGTATTTAATTCCTCTTCTGTAAAAGAAGAGAGTAACCGTAACAGGGTGCTACCGGTGTGATCTATTTCGCTGATTAATGGTGCTTTCATAGCAGATCGATTTATCTACTGCAAACTTAGCGGGATATATTGGTTTGCATCGGGTGCTTATGCGACAATGTAGCGGGTCGAAAGGGACAGGGGAGGAAAAGCGGAAAGCTTAAAGCATAAAGCAAAAAGCGATTGGAGCGAATGATTGGAGCGATTTTGTAATTAACTATTCGCTTTTTTCATTCGCTCCAATCGCTTTTTGCTTTATGCTTTAAGCTTTCTGCTTTTCCTGTATGCTTTTTGCTTTATGCTTTAAGCCTTCCGCTTTTCCGCTGATGCCACCGTCTGCGCTATTAACGTAGCGATGGTCATCGGGCCAACGCCACCAGGTACGGGGGTGTAAGCGGAAGCACGATCTTTTACTTTGTTTATTTCCACATCACCGAGTCCGCCTTTATGATAGCCGGCATCCACTACAATGGCGCCGTCTTTAATCCATTCTGCTTTAATAAATTCGGGTCTGCCTACCGCGCCCACCACGATGTCGGCCTGTTTGATCAGTTCCGCCAGGTTGCTGGTTTTAGAGTGGCAAATGGTGACGGTGGCATTTTCATTCAGCAGCATCATGGCTACCGGTTTACCAAGAATAGGGCTGCGACCTACTACTACCGCGTGTTTACCGGCAATAGGCAGTTTGTAATGCTTCAGCAGTTCCATAATACCGGCCGGTGTGGCGCTGCCATAGGCTGGTTCGTTCATCGACATACGGCCAAAACCCAGACAGGTAACACCGTCTACGTCTTTATGAATGGCAATTTTGTCGAAGCAGGCCCTTTCATCTATCTGGTGAGGTACCGGATGCTGCAGCAGGATACCACAGATCTGGTCATCGCTATTTAATTTTTCAATTTCCGCCAATAATTCCGCTGTGGTGGTGGCTTCCGGTAAATGTACCCGCAAAGATTTCATGCCTACCCGCTCACAGGCGTTGCCTTTCATTTTTACATATACTTCAGAAGAAGGGTCGTTGCCCACGAGGATAGTCGCCAATACCGGCACTACGCCTGTTTGTGCGATGATTTTTTCTACCCTTACCTTTAAATCAGCTTCCATTTCTTTGGATAAAGCTTTCCCGTCTAGCAGTATAGATGTTGCTGTCATATTAAAATCTTTTATTCGTTAATTGTTGCGGTACCTGCGAATCATTGAAGGGCACAAAGATACTTAACCACACATAAAGTTCAATATTCCGATTGCCCGGAATTACAGGAAGCAAAAAATTTTTTTATACAACGAATCCCTTCCGTTTGTTTTTCCGTCTTTATCACATAGGACCTCCTAAACGGTCATTATTTATATTCTACGTATGAAGACGAACATCATTTCCGCCCTCCTCGGGCGATATAAGCACGTCCTCCTGGGGGCCTGTTGCCTCTTACCTGCGGGTAATCTATGCTATGCTGCCGCGCCGGTAGAAGTAGACATCTGCGTATATGGCGGCACCTCTGCCGGTGTGATCGCGGCCTATACCGCCAGGCAATTACACAAAACCGTGATCCTGGTATCACCGGATAAACACCTGGGCGGCCTTACCTCCGGTGGGTTGGGGTACACCGACATTGGTAATAAATATGCCATTACGGGGCTGTCGCGCGACTTCTACCGCCGCATGGGCCAGCACTATGGTAAACTGGAACAATGGATTTTTGAGCCCGGTGTAGCGGAAGCGGCTTTTCAGCAATATATCAAATCGGCCAACGTGCCGGTACTCTATGAATACGCCATCAGCAGTGCGAAAAAGGAAAATGGCTATATCACGGAAATCGTGGTAGACGGCGCAGATACCCGTGTGGTGAAAGCTAAAATGTTTATCGACTGCTCCTATGAAGGTGACCTGATGGCCAAAGCCGGTATTGCTTATACGGTAGGCCGTGAAGCTAACAGCCAGTATAAAGAAACCTATAACGGTGTACAGCTGCGGGAAATACATCAGTTCCCCGATGGAATAGATCCCTATAAAACACCCGGCAAACCGGAAAGTGGCCTGCTCTGGGGAATTGCCAGCGGCACCCTGGCCGACCATGGCGCAGGAGATAAATTTGTACAGGCGTACAATTTCAGGATCTGTTTGAGTAACCAACCTGCTAACCGTATTCCGATTACAGCGCCGGAAGGATACGATCCTTCCAAATATGAATTATTACTTCGCCTGCTGGAGAATACAAAACCGAAAAACCTGTCGCCCTTGCTCAAGCTGGATCTGATGCCCAACGGCAAGACAGACATCAATAACAAAGGCGCTTTTTCTACCGATATGATCGGCATGAATTACGATTATCCGGATGCTGATTATGCTACGCGGAAAAAAATCATTCATGATCATGAAATTTATACCAAAGGCTTGTTATACTTTATAGGCCATGATGAACGGGTACCTGCCCACCTGCGGGAAGAAATGCTTACCTGGGGATATCCGAAAGATGAATACCGGGATAATGGGCATTGGTCGCCGCAAATGTATGTAAGAGAAGTACGACGGATGATAGGCGAGTATGTGATGACACAGGCCAACTGTGAAGCCAGGGAAACGGTTACCGACGGCGTAGGCATGGCGGCGTATAATATGGATTCTCATAACTGTCAGCGTATAGTCGTAAACGGTATGGTAAAGAATGA
>NZ_DATCVJ010000280.1:0-27296 GCF_036566945.1 Chitinophaga sp.
GGTAGCTACCGGTTTGAGGCAGATATTTCCAACATTGACAACACGCTCGAAAACACTTATCTTGCCGTGGCTTCCGGCAATCAACTGCCAGACATCAACCAGATAGCGAGTGCTTTGGGCTCCGCAAAAATTGTGAACAATGATAATAAATATGCCTCTGCCGGATTTAGTCTTGCCGCTCCTGCTACCATTACCGTAGGATTTGTAGGTACCTATATTTCTCCCGCAGAACAAACTATCCGTGTAAATAAAGTATTACTGATCAAAGACAAATAAAGACAAATGTTAAAGAAACAACTGCTGATAGCCGCACTGCTATTCAGTCCACTCTTGTCCCTGCAAGCCCAGGAAGTAAAAAAATTAGGCACGGAAACCGCGCAACAAAAAGAACAACGCATGGCCTGGTGGACACATGACCGCTTCGGCATGTTCATTCACTGGGGCCTGTATGCCTTGCCCGCCAGGCACGAATGGGTGAAACACAACGAACGACTCACCAACGAACAATATCAAAACTATTTTGACTTATTTAACCCCAATCAGTTTGATCCGAAATCCTGGGCCAAACAGGCCAAAGCCGCTGGTATGAAGTACGCCGTACTGACGACCAAACACCATGAAGGCTTTTGTCTGTTTGATTCCAGGTATACCGATTACAAAGCTCCCAATACCCCGGCTAAGCGCGACCTGGTAAAGGAATTTGTAGATGCTTTCCGGGCAGAAGGTATTAAAGTAGGGTTTTACTATTCGCTGATCGACTGGCACCATCCTGACTTTACCATTGATGTGATGCATCCGCAACGCCCGGAAAATGGGTCCGACAGCACCTATGCACGGTTGAATAAAGGTAAAGACATGAACAAGTACCGCCAGTATATGCGCAACCAGATCACAGAACTATTAACCCGCTACGGTAAAATAGATATCCTGTGGCTGGACTTCTCCTATCCCGGCAAAAATGGTAAAGGCAAAGACGACTGGGATGCCGTGGGACTGCTGAAAATGATCCGCAAACTACAACCCTCTATTATCGTAGATAACCGCCTGAACCTCGATGAATATGAAGATGGCGCCGACTTCCTGACACCTGAACAGGTGAAAGTAGACGAGCTGGCAAAATTCCGTGGCAAAACATGGGAAACCTGTCAGACGTTTTCCGGCTCCTGGGGATATTACCGCGATGAAAACACCTGGAAAAGTACCCACGAATTACTGCAACTGCTGATAGGCTCCGTTAGCAAAGGCGGTAACCTGATCCTCAACGTAGGCCCCACCGCCCGCGGTGTATTCGACTACCGCGCACAAAGCGCATTGGGTAATATCGGCGACTGGATGAAAGGCAACAGCGAATCTATTTATGGCTGTACCTATGCACCCGAATCGTTCCAGGTGCCGCAAAATACCATGCTGACCTATAATCCCACTACCAAAAGATTGTATGTACACCTGCTGGATTACAGTACCCGCGTGGTACTCCCCGGCTACAAAGGCAAAGTAAAATATGCACAGTTCCTGCACGATAACTCCGAAGTGAAGTTTTCCGCAGACGGAGATAACAGCCTGGCTTTATCTCTCCCGGAAAAAAAACCTGCCATGGAAATACCGGTGGTGGAAATAGTACTTAAATAGCTATTAGCTTTTAGCTGTTAGCTTTTAGATTACAGCGGATAAATTATAGCGGAAAGCCTTTAGCGGATATTTATACGCTAAAGGCTTTCCGCTATAATCTAAAAGCTAACAGCTAAAAGCTAACAGCTAATTTATTCAACCTTTCCGGCTCCCCGTTGTTTACCTGTTTAAACCTCCGCCACCATGAAAGCAGCACCAGGTATACAGGTAAAAGTCACCGAAAACGGTCCTTATGAAGTTACCGGCAATGTGCCGTTACGGATAGAAACCATTGGTACCAATATCCACAAAGAATCGGTGAAATGGGTACCTGGCAAAACCTTCACACCCACAGAACAACCCTTTTATCTTTGCAGGTGTGGCCACTCCAAACACAAACCCTTTTGTGATAATACCCATTTAAAGATCAAGTTTGAAGGCACGGAAACCGCGGGGCATACCGCCTATGTGGAAGATGCCGAATTGGTAGAAGGTCCTACCATGCTGCTCACAGATGTACAGCACCTCTGCGCCTTTGCCCGTTTCTGCGATCCTAACGGGCAGGTATGGAGTATGGTCAATGATACAGACGATCCAAAAGTGAAAGCAGCCTTTATTAAACAGGTAGGAGAATGTCCTTCCGGCCGTTTGGTAGCCTGGGATAGGGCCACACAAACACCTATAGAGCCTGAACTGACACCTGCCATCGGCATCATTGAAGATCCGGCTAAAGATATCAGCGGTCCGCTATGGCTGCAGGGTGGCATTGAAGTAACAGACGCCGATGGAAAACCATATGAAATACGTAACCGCGTAACCCTTTGTCGTTGCGGCGCCTCTGCCAATAAGCCTTTTTGCGATGGCTCACATGCTTCTATGGGATTTAAAGATGGCATTGGGTGAAGAATTACGAATTACGAATTACGAATTACGAATTTACCGGGGAGATTATCGCGAATACCCTTCTCGTTTACTATCTTCACACAAATCCGTAATTCGTAATTCGTAATTCGTAATTTCTATCAGTTCCATGATGAAAAATTTCATTTTCACCTCCTGCATCGCAGCCACTATGCTTTGCGGTGCTGCCAACGTAAACGCACAAACGCGCAGTTTATTCAATTTCAAGGACCTTAGCGGCTGGCATATAGATGTACCTGCCATGGATAAAGACAAAAACGTTAGCAGTCCTTTCCTGGTGCGCAATGGCGTAGTGGTAAGTCTGGCTAACCCACAGGGACACCTCATCACCGATGCCAGCTATGAAAACTACCGCCTGGAAGTACAGTACCGCTTCCCTGCCAAACCAGGCAACTGCGGCGTACTGGTATTTGCTTCTACACCCCGCGTACTCTATGGCATGTTTCCAAAATCAATAGAAGTACAGCTGCAAAATCAGGATGCCGGCGACTTCTGGTGTATTGGAGAAGACATTACCGTTCCTGATATGGAAAAACGCCGCGGTCCAAAAAGCGAATGGGGCGCAGTAGATGGTAAAAAACGTCGTATCCTGAACCTCACCGATGGTTCAGAAAAACCACTGGGCGAATGGAATACCATGATCATAGAATGTGTGGGCAATGCCATTAAAGTATGGGTAAACGGCGACCTCGTTAACTATGGCACCCAGGCCACCGCCAGCAAAGGACAGATTGCCCTGCAGGCCGAAGGCTCAGAAGTGGAATTCCGCAAGGTAGACCTCACGCCTATTAAAAAGTTTTCTGAAAAAGGACATTGATATGAAAACACCGGAGGCCTGCCAAAACATGCAGGATATACGTACCGAAATAGATGCTATAGACCAGGAAGTAATACAGTTGCTGGGTAAACGTTTTGCCTATGTAAAAGCAGCCGCCGCATTTAAAACAAGTGCTGCTGCCGTACAGGCGCCGGAACGGTTTAAGGCCATGTTACAACAAAGAAGAGAATGGGCTACTGCTGCAGGATTAAACGCAGATGCCATTGAAAAAATGTACAGTGACCTGGTTAAACATTTTATAGAAGAAGAAATGAAACATTGGCGGGCTACAACATAGCCCGTCATTTTTGCGCTTGTCTTTCTGCCTTTTCTTTTTCTTTCTGTGCTTTTCGCTCCCGCTTGGCCTGTTTTCTGAAATAACCCCGGAACAGGAAATTATTTCTCACTGCCAGCATATTGGTATCCAGCTTTTCCGTGCTGGTTTCGAGGTTATAAATAGTGGCCCTAAAAGCATCCGCCAGCAACGTATCCTGTAGTAACATGCCCACAGGCGCATTTGGATTAGACATATCTGCTTTTAATCCTGTACTGGTGGCTTGTAAATCCAGTACGGTTTTGTTGGCATTATCGGCTACCTCATTCATCTGTGTTACTGCCGCACGTAGTTTTGAAAACACCATCGTATCTGTTACCAGATCATTAGAGAGTACGCCCTTTGTTTGCAACCTGGACGCATATAACGACAAGGCGCTGGTCAACCGGCGGGTATTGATCACCGCATCGTTTAAACCTGCCATCGTGGAATTCAGATTTTTATATACTGAATCATCGGTGAGCAATCTACCCAGCGTACCTTTTCCATCTACGATTCCCCTGGTAATGACTTTGAGGTTGTCCGTAATTTCCACGAGGCTTTTATTATTTACCTGCAGGGTGTTCATAATTTCTTCTGTGCTCAACCCGCTACCCACGGTGAGCTGGTCGCCATCTTCAATCACCGGTACATTTGGTGAGCCACCGGACAGCATCACAATCTTATTACCCATCAGGCCTTCGGAACTGATGCGGGCCTCCACATCTTTATGAATAAACTCCTGCGAGCTCTGATCAATATTCATCACTACCAGGATTTCATTGGTTCGCACAAAACTGATTTTCTTCACCGTTCCTATTTTCACACCGGAATACAGGATATTCCGTCCTACCGCCAGGCCGTTCACATCTTTAAAAATCGCTTTTACCTGTACGGATTTATTAAATAATTTTTGTTGCTTGCCAAGCATCATGATGGCCGTCACAAAAATCACCAACCCCAGTACGACAAAAATGCCGACAATGACTCCGCGTTTTTTTCCTGCTTCCATAGCTTATTGTATAAAATTATAGTCGTAAAAACTTTTGATCAATCCATCCTTTTCATCGAATACTTCTGTAAATGTTCCCTCCCGTATAAACTTACCTTCATCCATCACGGCTACCCGGTCGCCGACTTCTTTCGCACAGGTGAGGTCATGGGTAATGATAATGGAACTGGTATTGAACCGCTCCTTCACCGCATTGATCAGCTTATTCAGTTCCATGCTGGTAATAGGATCCAAACCGGCGGTGGGTTCATCATACAACATAATTTCCGGTCGCAGGATCAGGGTTCGTCCAATGCCAATTCTTTTCTTTTGTCCGCCGGACAATTCAGAGGGTAGCTGGTTAATCGTATCCGGCAGCCCGATGGCATCCAGTACAATGTCTACCGTTTTCCGGATCTGGTCTTTGCTGATTTGGCGGTTATTCCGTTTCAATGGAAACGCCAGATTCTCTCCCACCGTCATACTATCATACAGCGCGCTGCTTTGAAAAGAGAAACCTACTTTCAGTCGCAGTGCGCGCAGGTCTACGTCGTTCAGCTGATCTACTTCTGCCCCCAATACATTTACCGAGCCGGCATCTGGTTTTAATAACCCGATGATAATTTTTATCAGTACAGATTTACCGGTACCGGAACGACCCAGAACCACCACGTTCTCCCCTTTGTGCAGGTCCAGGTTGATGCCTTGCAATACATGCTTTTCTCCAAATGATTTGTAGAGGTCACGTATTTTGATCACCGTGTCATTCATGTCAATATGATGGCCGTTTTCTTTCATATGCTAGCGGATAGAATTAAAGACGTGAACGATAATTACTTCTTCAATAAAAATCAGGAACATGGATACGATCACGGACACATTCGCCGCTTTACCTACCCCCATGGTTCCCTGTGAAGCATTCCAGCCCTGGTAGCAGCTCACAATACCGATGGTAAAACCATACAGGATCGCTTTTGTCAATGCGGTGGTATAATCCAGGAAAGTGATTTGGGCGAAGGCATTATCGAAAAAGGATACGAGGCTGGTTTGTTCATGGGCATGTACATCAAAATAAGATCCCAAACAGCCGATCAGCGCATTGTAGAACATGAGCAATGGTAAACATATGGTCATGGCCGTTACCCGGGTAACAATGAGGTAGCGGAAAGGATTGATGGCCGATACTTCCATAGCATCAATCTGCTCGGTTACTTTCATGGAGCCCAGTTCAGCGCCTATACTCGATCCTACCTTACCGGCGCAGATCAGGGCGGCAATGAGCGGAGCCAGCGCCCTCACAACAGCAATGGCCACCAGGGAGGGTAGCCATGCGGTAACACCAAATTCTGATAAAGTAGGGCGCGACTGTTCGGTAAACACCACGCCGGTGATAAACCCTGTTACCGTAACAAGGGCCAATGATTTATATCCGACCTGGTAACACTGCCGCACAAACTCTCCCCATTCAATAGGCGGCCGGAAAGCCTCTCTAAAGAAACGGGCTATGAAGACGGCTATATCATAGAATTGGATAAAGAATCCGTCAATTTTGGCGGTAATGACCGGCTTGTCCTGTTTTCCGTTGGTAGAATTCATCTGTATGTAAATGCTTACCCACTTATTACAATTCTATGCCGCTTTTGTTAACCACCGGACTTAATATGTCAGCCCCCGCTAGTAAAGCGG
The DNA here is from genome assembly GCF_036566945.1 of Chitinophaga sp. Classification (GTDB taxonomy): domain Bacteria; phylum Bacteroidota; class Bacteroidia; order Chitinophagales; family Chitinophagaceae; genus Chitinophaga. The sequence goes on from NZ_DATCVJ010000280.1 coordinate 6,337, forward strand.
ATTTTTTGCCAGTGGTGCCCCCATGGCCTGACATTCGGTGATTTTGCTGTCATCAAAGCTGAGGATGTCTGTTCCCACTATGATAAAATAGTTCCCCAAAAGCGGAAAGCAAAAGGCGGAAAGCAAAAAGCTATTGAAGCGAATGATCACCCGCTTCAATAGCTTTTTGCTTTCTGCTTTCTGCTCTACAGCTTCATAGCGATACCACCAAAATAGTTTCTGCCGGGGGCCGGATTATAATAGCGGCTGCCTACCGCATTCAGATCATTGCCCAGGCTATATTGTACGTTGAGCAGGTTGTCGGCTCCGGCACGTACTACCAAAACATAGCGGGTATGCAGCGGGAGTTTCCAGCTTACATTGGCCTGCAGCAGGTGATAACTGCCGGCATATACGCTGTTGGCGTCGTCCAGCGGAAGATTGCTGGTGAACGTATGTTGGGTATATAGGGAGATATTTTCCGGCAGCTGCCACAAGAGGCTGCTCACGAGTACATGTTGAGGTACGCCAGTGAGGCGGTTGCCCGAGTAATTTTTGGTGCCACTGATATAATCGACAAATTTAAAATCGCTGAAGGTATACCCTTCCTGCCATTTAATGCCTCTCAATACGCCCTGTGCGCGAGGCTTCATGATCCACCACATGCCCTGTAATTCAATGCCTTTCTGATGCACGCCACCTGCATTCACAAAATAATCGTTGCCATTGGCATCCTGTCGTTTCACGATCGCATTTTGCATGCGGTAATAAAAGAAGGCGGCATCCAGCATAGCCCTTCCCTTGCGGGTGGCTGCGCGCAGGCCGGCTTCGTAGTTCCAGCCGGTTTCCGGCTGCAAGGCGGTATTGATAACATTGTTGGATGCACGAACTTCTGCGGTAGCGGGTGGAGAGTATCCGCGACTTACGGTTAAGCGTCCGGTTACCAATGGGGTAAACAGGTATGACATAGATACCCGCGGCATCAGCTGCGGTGTAAATTTCACCTGCGTATGACCGTTGCTGTTATAGCTGTATCCATAATAATTTAAACTGGCTGCTGCCTCGAGGGTGAAGTTGTTGACCGTAGCATGGAAGCGGCTAAAGAAAAAGTATTGCCGGGCATTCAGCTTATCTGCCGCCATGACCGTATCTCTTTTTCCGCCGCGGTTGCCATAATTCACCACATCCGTAGTGGTTTGCTGCCATTCTACCCCATTGAGCCATTTCCATTGGAGTATGCTATGTTGCTGCGGATTATTCACCCACTGCAGATAGGTGCGGAAGCCGGCGGTATTTTCATCTCTTGCTTCGTAGTTGGTGAGAAACGGATTTTCGAAATGGGTATTGGCGCCAAATACGGAAATCACGTGTTGGAGTCGTGGTGTGAATTGTGCTTCATGAACCAGTCCTCCCTGAAAAGTACGGTTATAGATGCCTGCCTTTAATGCGATGGGGCCGGCGTTAGCAGCAGTAGCGGGTCTGGCGGCGCGGGGATTGGCTTTGCTCTCTGCCAGGGTAAGTCCGCCTGGTGTGAGGTAAGACAAATCCGAATAAAAGGCCAGCAGCTTCAGGGCATACCCGGGTTTGTACTCCCAGCGTTGGGTGGTTTGGGTATACGATCTTTTCATGGCGGTATTCTGGCGGTAGCCATCTGCCCGTTGGTATCCCTGGAATACCTGTAGCTGATAGTTCTTCCATTGTTGTTGCCAGCCGATGCTGCCGTGAAAAAGTCCGTAGCTGCCGCCCTGCAGATTTACCTGCAGGTGATGCGTATCATTGGGTGGTGGCGCCAGGGCCAGGCGCATTACGCCGCCGGAGTTGGCGCCAAACAGGCTGCCATCAGGGCCTTTCAGCACTTCCGCGCTGGTCACCGCATCGGGATCTACCAGGTTGAGATAGGTATTACCCCCTGCGTCGGTCAGTGGGATATCATCTGCGTAAATTTTAATATTGCGGATACCAAAAGGAGAACGGAGTAAACTACCCCTAATGGATAAACGATAACTGCCGGGAGATCTTTCTTCCATTCGTATACCCGGTACCGTATTAAAGGCAGGCAACAGGGAACTGCCCTGCTGTAGCTGCATATCAGCGGGCGACAGCACACTCACGGTCGTGGGTACACGTTGCAGCGAGGCTTTTGAAAAATAGGATTGAATCACTACTTCCGGTAATTGCTGCAGCGTATCCTGCTGTGCCTGCAACCCCTTGGTTATAAATAAAAGGATCGATAAAACGCCTGCCGGTAAAATTCTCGTTCGCATGTCTGTATAAGTTCTTGTACCGCTGTGCTGCGGCCAGCTTTCAACAGGGCTTAAGATAGAAATATTTCTGCGAATTGTTCCGGTATTTGTGCGGAGCGCACTATACGCTGGTTTTGGTGGTAATTCTTACCTGGTGGGTATTAAATACCTGGGAAAAAGGAGGAACACTTTTAGTAATAAACACGCTGCCGCCAATGATACTCCCCTTTCCAATAGTGGTATTACCACCAAGGATAGTGCTGCGGGCATAAATAATCACATTGTCTTCCACCGTGGGATGTCTTTTTACATCAGATAAATCTTTGGTTACATGCAGCGCTCCCAGGGTAACACCCTGATAAATGACCACATTGGCACCAATAATGAATGTTTTTCAGGCTGGAAATAAAAAATGACCGCGTTTATGAATGCTTTATTTTCGCGGTATATTATTGGGAATCATGAAAAATCTGCTTTCATTTATCGGTGGCCTGCTATGCACCGTGGCCACATTCGCACAGGATAGTACTTTCCGGATTCACACCACTCACCTGACCGGCAACGTATATGCGATGGTATCTTATGGTGAATATAAAGGCCAACCTGTTCCGGCCAACGGATTATATGTGGTGACCGGCAAAGGCATCATATTAATCAATACACCCTGGAGCGAGGACCAGACCCGGCAACTGGTGGATACCCTGGAAAAACGCTATCACCAGAAAATCACGCATTGCATTGTTACGCATTTTCACGCCGACTGCACCGCAGGATTGGATGTACTGAAAAGTATGAAGGTGAAAACGTATAGCACGCAGCAAACATTAGACCTATGCAAAGCCAAAGGCGAAAAAGAAGCGCAGTATGTTTTCCGCAAGGACACCACTTTTAAAATAAACGGCGTAGCCTTACAAACTTATTACCCGGGGGAAGGACATACCAAAGATAATATCGTGATCTGGCTGCCGCAATCAAAAGTATTGTATGGCGGTTGTTTTGTAAAAAGTATGGAAGCCACTAATCTCGGCTATACCGGCGACGGCAACATTAAAGCATGGCCGGCATCTCTGAAAAATTTAAGAAACAAATTTCCGCATCCGGTGTACTTAATTCCGGGCCATGATAGCTGGAAAGGCGGTATGGAACAGGTGGAGCATTCGTTGCAATTGTTGAAGTAAACTTATTTTCTGGTTGTGGTAATATCAATGGTCTGCACTTTCCTTCTGAACGGCTGCCTGGCAACATCTCACCATGGGCATTAATGCAAGCGGACGATCGTGCTGTCCTGTACGCCGTTATTTTCAAACCACACCATGACCTTGCCTCGTTTTATCTTTTTTATAAAGCCGGAGAAGTTAGCGCGGGAAGCAGCAGCATCGCCGCCGATGGTTTTATCGGGTAAGCCAAAAAGTTCGTACTCACTTCCGGTTTGCGGCAAATCAGGAAGCTGCCAGTCCCAGATCTGGAAACGGTACAACACTTCCCAGCGATGATGCCGATAAGTGATGAGGGTGCAATGATTCAGACTGGACCAGTCGGCCAGGTCTACTACATAAGACAATTCATCTGTACCATCTCCATTTAAGTCGCCCTCATTTTTCAGCCATGATAATCCAAACAATAATCCATTACCAATATGCAGGGTATCTATCTTACTACTACTGCTACTCACAAAAGAAAAAGGAAACTGCTGGTCGTTTAGGCGTACCAGTAGTTCATAGTCCAGGTCCTTATAATATTTGTTGGTTTCGAGATTATCGATGCTGCTGAAGAAATGTTCAGTCAGTGTATCGGCGCGGCCGTCTCCGTCAAAGTCGCCATGTACCACCAAACGCGACCCCATGACGGGCGTCAGGCAGGAGTCCGGCGTGCCTACTGCCGGCCAGGGCGTCCATTTTGTTATCAGTGCTGCCAAAGAAGAAGTCGTATTCCATTTATCAGTATCGGAAGTTTCTGCGGACAAAGATTCGTCAACCGCACTGTCGGCTTCTTCGCCCACTGGTGCATCCAATTTTAAGGTCATGATGGCCGGAAGAATATTTCCGGGTGCGACGGTAGTCGCCGGGTGATGAACCGGCTCACTGCCGGGACCATCTGATGGCGTATTTGCCGGTCCGGCTGTTGGCTCATCGGGCGGCGCACTTACCTGCCCATTGTTCTGCCCATTCGTTTGCCCACCTGATTGAACAGGCTCTTTACAGGCAAATACCAGGGAGAATGTTGTTAACAGTATAGAGAAAATACATTTCATGCGAGTCACTGATGGGTTAAAGGTACTTGTTGCCGACAGGTAATTCAATAGCACTTTACTGCCATCCTGATCTTCCGGCGGTCCGATTAATATCACCGTCTTACGCTTCATTTTTTTTGAATTCCTTTGTTTCTTTGAATAAAAAACGCAACTTTGTTGCAAATATGAAAAGCAGCAGGAAAGAAATATATAAGCATCTCCAACAGGTAGTTTCGCTCCTGTTGTTATTGCTGTTGCTTTCCAGCTCCCTGCTCCCCGCTTTTCACCATCATGAAAAAACGGTGCGGACAGCGCCATCTGATGATCGTGATGCACTGCATGTAACAGAAAGTAAATGTCTGCTTTGCGGGTACTATGCCCACCACATGGGTAGGGACATGTACTTACCTGATCCGCCCGCGCTGACAGTACCACTGCCCTCACCTATTGCCTTAAGTATCCCGGTAGCTGCCCGCATCTATCCATGCACACTTTCCGGTTTCTCCAACAAAGGTCCCCCGTTATTTACAGACTACTGAACTGTAGCAGCATATAAACCTATTACGTAGCATTTTATTTATCCATCATTTGGTGGGCATAGCAGGCATTCCCCTGTGTGCCCGCACATGCACGCCTGTTGCGCCAACAGGCCCCTTTCTCATGCGGAAAAATTACTTATTCCTTTTTTGCCTGCTTTGCCTTTGCAATGCATACGGGCAGCAATACCAGTTATCCGGAAAAGCGTGGAACAGCCATCAGCAGCCGCTGGCAGGCGTCAACGTGATACTGTCAGATTCCACACTTCTGAGTCATACAGATCGCGAAGGCCGGTTTTTGTTCACCGGATTGCGGCCCGGGAAATATACCATCATGGCTACTGCTATCGGCTATCACAAAGCAACAATGGAGTTGCGCGTAACCGATGCCGATGTGTTTGTGAATATACAGTTGCATCCCTTGCAGCAGCAGCTGGAGGAAGTGGTGATATCAGATCACCATGTCCTCCAACGCAAACAAACAACGTCGTTAAACATAGCAATAGTCAACGCCGACTTTATTCAGCGCCACCTGGGGGGCAGTCTGATGAAAACACTGGAACGCCTGCCCGGCATCAAAACCATTGGCATCGGCTCCGGACAATCCAAGCCACTGATCCGTGGCCTCGGCTTTAACCGGGTAGTAGTAGTGGATAAGGGCGTAAAACATGAAGGGCAGCAATGGGGTGCAGATCACGGATTGGAGTTAGATCAGTTTGCAGCAGGTGAAGTAGCATTGATCAAAGGAGCCGCCTCCTTTATGTATGGCTCAGATGCTATTGGTGGCGCCATTGAGGTGAAGCCACCACCGCCACCACCGACCCATTCATTTGGCGGATCGGTAGATCTGATTGGCAAATCCAACAATCAATTGTATGGCACCTCGGTTAATTTGTTTGGTCGCCGGCAACATTGGTTCTTTGATACCCGCATCACCTACCAGGATTACGGCGACTACCGCGTGCCCACAGATACCGTGTTTGTGTACGACTACGCCGTGCAGCTGCATCAGCACCACCTGCGCAATACCGCCGGACGTGAAACAGGACTGCACCTCCATACAGGATACATCAGTGAACATTTCCGCTCCGTGTTTTACGCAAGCAATACCTACAGTAAAAGCGGCTTCTTCGCCAATGCGCATGGACTCGAACCACGGCAGGTAAATACCCAATGGCATGATGCGTCCAGTCGTGATATACTACTCCCTTCACAGGAGGTGAATCATTTTAAACTGATCAACCAAAGCTCCTGGCAATGGGCCTCCCATCAGCTGGAAATGGAACTAGGCTACCAGCATAACTTCAGACAGGAGTTTAGTCAATATGTCAATCACGGTTATATGCCGCCGGTTTATCCGGATACCATGGGCATCTCCGCTAATCTGGAAAGACAATTTGATAAACATGTTTTCTCTGCTAATGTCCGCGACAACTTTGTGATCGGCAAACATCATTTGACCACCGGCGTAAACGGAGAACACCAACAGAATGCTATTGATGGATGGACATTCCTGGTCCCTGCATTTAAACAAACCACCGCCGGCGTTTTCGTGTATGATCAATACCGGTTAAATGAACAGCTGCTCCTGCATGGCGCACTAAGATTTGACTATGCACAACTGCGCCTGTTCCAGTACAGCGACTGGTTCCCTTCCGGCACTTCTCCCAATTCGGAAAAACTCACAAGGGCAGATCACCTGCGCAGGTCCTTCCATAGCTGGGTATGGTCTGTAGGACTTAACTACAACCGGGAGTCCTTCAGTGTTAAAGCCAATATCGGCAAAAGCTTTCGCATGCCTATCGCCAAAGAGCTGGGCGCCAATGGTGTGAACTACCATTACTTTAGTTACGAACGTGGCAATGCTGCACTGTCGCCGGAGCAATCTTATCAGGCCGACTTAAGTCTTAGCTGGACTGATCATCGATGGTTTCTTCAATTGAGCCCCTTTTTCAATTACTTCAGCAACTACATCTATCTCAATCCCACTGCCAGTCACGATTATTATTACGGCGCCGGCAACCAGGTATTCCAATATGCCCAGAGCCGGGTAATGCGCTATGGCGGAGAAATACAATTGAAATATAGATTACTGAAAACACTCAGCACAGAACTGTTGGGCGAGTACCTGTATGCCCGGCAATTGTCGGGAGAGAAGAAAGGATATACCCTGCCGTTTTCTCCACCTGCCTCGGCATTGGTGAACCTCACCTGGACACCGGCGCTGGGCGGCGTTCTGAGGGGCACCTACCTTTCTGCCGACTACCGCATCACCGCACAACAGTCGAACATTGTGCCGCCCGAAAAGAAAACACCCGGATACCAGGTAGTGAACCTGCAGGCAGGAACGAAAGTAAACCTGTGGCAACAGCCACTCACCCTCAGTGTACAGGTACAAAATCTATTCAACACCGCATACCTGAACCACACCAGTTTTTACAGGCTGATAGCATTACCCGAAGCCGGGAGAAATATAGTGCTGTCGGTAAAAATCCCTTTTCTGGTTTCATCAAAAGCGACGGACAGCAAATCATAGTCACCCAATACCCGTATCACATCTTTAAAAAACATAAAAACAACAAACATGGAACAACACCAACAACTACCTACACCGGCGCAGTACGGCCGGAAATTCAGTAAGATGGCTTTAAAAGGACTCGCTGCATTACTCCTGCTGGCCACCACCTTCACCGCCTGTAAGAAAGAAGATGCCCCTGCTCAGGCGCCACCAACACCTACGGCCACGAATATTGAAATTGGCTCCGGAAACAATAAACAGGCATTGATCGGAAGGGATTTTCACTTTAATGCAGATGTGCTGGCCGCGGAAAAAATTAAAGCCGTACAGCTCACCATTACCCAGAAGGCCGGTGAAACATATGCCGCCTACTGGAAATTGGTACTCGACTGGCCGGAGTACAACGGCGTTAAAAACACAAACGTACATAAGCATTTCACTATTCCAGCAGAAGCCCCCGAAGGCAAGTACGACTTTACTTTCACCGTACAGGATGAAAATGGCACCCGGCTGGATATCAAAGAAACGCTGACCATCAACGACCCGGCCAAGATGCCGGTCGATCCCAAAATTGGGCGCGATATGATTTCCCGCAACGACTCCCTCATTTATTATATGGACACCTGGGTAGAGAAAGAGCTGATTTTCAAAAAAGGAGATACACTGACCGCCCATGCACAGGTGTCAGGGATTAAAGGAGATGGCGTCCTTTATACAGTACTGATCAAAAAGAAGTTCAACTACTATCCCGAAAGCATTGATCATCTTGACTTCAGCAAAGTAATCGTGATTTCAAAAGTGGAACACAAGGATTTACCGGCAGCCTCCAAAATCAGTACGCTGAAACAAATCGATGGTAAATGGGGCGGGGAACAAATCATCGTAGGCGCCGACAAAGATGGTAATGAACCCGCCGCCAATCCAATAGCCGGGGAAAAAGCCTGGGAATCCGGATCGTACAACCTGGTGATTCTCTATAAAAATACTACGCATAACCTGAACGCATATAAGTCGTTCCCGATTAGCATCAACTACAACAACTAAGCGTATGAAGAAGATTATTTCATGCGTGCTGCTGCTCGCGACCATATTACTGCTGAGCAATTGTAGTAAGGATAAGGATACTCCCATAGACACCACCTATCCGGAGATCAATATCACTACGCCGGACGCTTTTCCAAAACAATGCAGTATCCTCAAACGAGGCGAAAAAATTGTTTTTCGCGCCATGCTGAGTGATAATGCCCAGCTGGGGTCTGTGAGCCTGGATATTCACCATAACTTCGATCATCATACCCACAGCACCGAAGTGGAAAGCTGCGGACTGGATCCGAAAAAGAGCCCGGTAACACCTTTCCTGTTTATACAATCGTTTCCCATTCCCGCTGGTCTGAAAACGTATCAGCCGGCGATTGATATAACGGTGCCTGCGAATGTGGACCCGGGTGATTATCATTTTATGATCCGGTTGACAGACAAGGAAGGCTGGCAAACGATCAAAGGACTTAGTATTAAAATCATCTAGGTTCATCTATGGAGAATGTATCAAAAGCAAGGCGCAGCCATTTTCGGCTACCGGAGGAAGATAAGTTTCGGTTACCTGGTGCGCCCACTTTTGGTACATTCTTTTTTATCACCCTTGCAAGCTTCCGTGCGGCCAGTGAGCCGTAAATACCTGCCATTGAACTGTAAGCCCATCAGGAAATAAAGCATTACCTACCATAGAAAGAAAGTTTAATATACATTTGCCGCTTACATATATTGGAATATGAAGCATCATCTATGCGGCTTGTTTGTGGCCCTGCTGGCAGCCTGTAATACCGTTACGCCACCAGAAGAGCACGCGGCACAAGATAGTTTGGCAACCGCTGCTCCCGTGGCGGCACCTGTTGCGATGGTAACAGATACCGCTGAGGGCCCGCGCTTTCCTGCCGATAGTAATACCATCATTGGAGACTTTAACGGTGACGGACACACGGAATCCGCTTTCGTTGTCCGTACCAAAGAAGGACATGGCAACCCGGTGGAAGATGGCGTACCAGATGAATATGCCATTCAATTTTCCGACACACTGTTACCCCCCATCAACATTGGTTGCTGTGAAGCCAGGTTATTCAATAACAGCGATCTGAATAAAGATGATGCTGACGACATACTGGTATTCCAGGCGCCGATGAATGGCAACACTCATTGGCTAAATACCTGGACCTTCAAAAGTCATCGATGGAAAGAATTGATGGAACCAATTGTTGTTCCAACCGGAGGTGACTATGTGGAAGATGAAGATGTTCGGAAAAGGGTATTTCTCGAAAATGACACACTCTATTTTTTGGATATTGATCCGAATGATGAACATTGGAAATTGCTAAAAAAGAAAGCCGTGTTACGCTAAGCTGTTGATAAAAATGCAGGCGCATATTTAAAACCGAACTGCATTTCACTTAAAGCTTTACTTCAGTTGTACTTAAAGCTTTACTTTAAGCAATCGGGCTTTTTCTACATAAAACACTTTAGACAACCAGATACAACCAACAGAAAACCAAGCAAATATGAAATTTATTAAATCTAAGGCGCTTTTACAACATCTGGCGGCAATTGGCATCTTCGTCGCCCTGGCTTTGGTATTTTGCAGTCCGGTGCTGGAAGGCAAACAATTGTTTCAGTCGGACATGATGCATTTTCAGGGCATGTCAAAAGAGGCCTCAGATTATTATAAAGCAACGGGTGATTTACCGATGTGGACCAACAGCATGTTTGGCGGCATGCCTTCTTATGTGATCTTCACCGGTCCCAGTACCAACAAAATCGGCATGCTAAATAAACTGCTCACGCTTTGGTTGCCCAACCCGGCAGACATGTTTTTTGTGTTGATGATCGGCATGTATGTGTTCCTCACGGTAGTGAATATACGCTACTGGATCAGTATCATGGGCGCCATCGCCTATGGCTTTGCCACCTTTACAGTGGTGAGTATCGACGCCGGACATATTACCAAGGTAATGAGTATGGCTTATATGGCCCCGGTGCTGGCGGGTATGATCCTGGCCTATCGCGGCCGCTATATAGCAGGGGCTTGTCTTACTGCATTGGCCGCCGCCGTGCAGAACTACTACAATCACCCGCAAATTACTTACTATACCCTCATCATGGCCATCTGCCTGGCAGTAGCTGCCGGCATCAACGCCTTCCGCGAAAAACAGCTGCCCGGTTTTCTCAAGGCCACCCTGCTCCTGGCCATTGCCGGCGTACTGGCAGTACTCCCGGCTATGGACAACCTGCTGATCATGAAAGAATATACGAAGTACACGATCCGCGGCAGCCAGTCGGAGTTAACATTGAACCAGCAAGACAAGGAGCATAAAAAATCCGGCGGACTCGATATCAGCTACGCTTTCCAATGGAGCTATGGCAAAGGAGAAACTTTCACCTTGCTGTTGCCTCACCTCGTAGGCGGTTCCAACAGCGAAAAATTGTCGGCCGGTTCCAATACTTATAAAGCACTCACCGAAATTGGGGTGCCTCCCGCTAAAGCGGAAGAAGCCGTGAACAGCGCCAGCTGGCCCTTGTACTGGGCCGGACAACCTTTTACTTCCGGCCCTGCCTATGTAGGCGCTATTATCTGCTTCCTGTTTGTACTATCACTGCTCATCATTAAAAGCTGGCATAAATGGTGGCTCGTAGCCGCTACCATCATAGGGATAGTGCTCAGCTGGGGATCTAATTTTCCGGAACTGAATAACTTCCTCTTTTATCATCTGCCGTTGTACAGTAAGTTCCGTGCCCCTACTATGGCCCTGGCCATTCCGCAGGTAAGCATGGTGATACTGGCCTGCCGGGCATTACAGGAACTGATCTATGGCGATCTGTCCAAGCCATTCTTAGAACAACACCTGAAGATGGCGTTGTTTGTCACCGGTGGACTCGTGGTGCTGCTCGCGTTGGCAGGCAGTGTATTATATCCTTTCAGTGGTCCCGGCGACAATGCCTTTCTTGCCCGCTATGCACAAATGCTGGGCGGAGAAATCCCCGCTGCCAAATTATTGGGCGCACTGAAACAGGACCGCAGCGCGATATTGAGGGCAGACGGCATCCGCGCACTGATACTGATTGTTATCGCCTTTGCGGCCATGTTATTTTTCCTGAAAGGCAAATTAAAAGCAGGACTGGCAGTAGGCATCATTGCAGCAGCCGTTTTGTTTGATCTATTCCAGGTGGATAAAAGCTACGTGAGTGAAGACAGCTTCAGTGAGGCACCCCTGGCGGAATATATGGCTCCTTCTGCGGTAGATCAACAGATCCTGCAGGATAAAGATCCCTATTACCGCGTGATCAATCTGACGACCAATCCTTTCCTCGATGCCAATACTTCTTACTTTCATAAATCAGTGGGTGGTCAAAGTCCGGCTAAGCTATGGATCTACGAAGACCTGATTGAACACCAGCTCACGAAAAACAACATGGCGGTATTCAATATGCTCAATACCAAATACTTTATTGTACCCGATCGTCAATCCGGACAGCCCACTGTGCAACGCAATGCGGGCGCACTAGGCAACGCCTGGTTTGTAAAAGCCATTCAATGGGTACCGGACGCCAATACAGAAATGACGGCACTCGATCAGTTTAATCCAAAGGACACCGTTATCATCGATCAACGTTTCAGATCTGTTACCGGCGCCTTCACCCCTGCGGCCGATAGCAACGCGGTGGTGAACTTAACGAAGTACGGACTGAACGAGTTACAGTACACCGCTCAAAACAGCGGAGAAGGACTGGCTGTATTCTCCGACATTTATTACCCTGCCGGATGGAAAGCTTTTATTGATGGTAAAGAAACGCCGATCATCCGGGTTAACTATGCCCTGCGCGGCCTGAAAATACCTGCAGGCAAACATGCGATCACCTTTACATTTGAACCAGCAACCTTCTTCCTCGGCAGAAAAATATCTGCCATCTCATCGGTGTTATTGCTCATCGGTGTGGCCATCGGGTTTATCTGGAGTGCCTGGAAATCAAGAAGCCGACAGGATGAAAATGCTACGACCGTTAAATAAAATAGCCACGTTTTCATCACGCATAATGATCGTTCTGTCACATTTAGGTGAAAAGCGCCAGGGCTTTGTGTGATTTTTGGATTGTTACCGATTCCAAAATCATCTCACATGAAAACAATATATACCCTCCTCGTTGCTTCCTTCTCCCTGCTATTACTCAGCCATTGCAGGGAAGGAGGAGGCACAATGAGGGCTTACTTCTGGACACGTCAGCAAGGCGACAGTCCCTACTACCTCTACATTAACGATAGCCTGAGAGGCATACTCCCTTATCAGTCAAAGGCGCCCAAACGCGGCGATGCCGATCTTGACAAAAAGACCTGCTTCGTACGCTTAACATCCAGCACACATATTATTGAAGTAAGAGACCAGCAGGGCAATGTGTTGCTCTGGGAAAAATACAAACTGAAAAAAGGCCGGAACAATATATCGCTGAGTATAGCGATCAAAAGTCCTAACGGCAGGAATATACGGGATGCCGACGGAGATTGTACGATAGAAGAACTCAGTTTTTAATTTCCTGCAAAACTGTTTCCATGTTCAAAAATTATTGCAGACACGGCTGGAGAAATCTCCTGAAAAACAAACTCTCTACCGGGATCAATATCGGCGGACTCGCTATCGGTTTAGCCACAGGCATCATTATCCTGCTCTGGATCATTGATGAATATAGTTTTGATACGTTCCATAAAAACAAGGCCGACATTTTCATGGTGATGGAAAACCGGCAACGGGAAGGTGCCTGGACCACCGGCGACGCGACGCAAGGGCCGCTGGCGAAAAAGTTAAAACAGGATTTGCCGGAAATAAAATATGTTTCCCGCAGCGCCTTCGGCGGACAACAGCTGGTACTGTGGGGCAACAAAAGTATTTACCAGCAAAGTATATACACCGATCCCGACTACCTGAATATTTTTACTTACCCCGCCGTCAGTGGAGATCCGGTGGCTGCCCTGCGGGAACCCGGCAATGTGGTGCTCACCGCAAGTGCCGCCACCAGGATATTTGGTGAGCAAAACCCCATGGGTAAAATCATCCGGCACAATAATCAGCACGACCTCAAAGTAGCGGCGGTCATCCGCGATGTACCACCTAACAGTACCACTAAGTTTGATATGATCCTCCCCTTCCGCCTTTATGAACTGGAGAACGTGGACTGGATAGATAAGTGGGATAACTACCGGCTCACCACCTGGGCACAGCTGCAACCGGACAGCCGTCTGGACGCCTTTAATAATAAGCTAAAGCTGGTATCGCGGCAAACCGCCAGTGACAATGACACCAGCAGCTATTTATTTGCCTACCCGTTTACGTCACTGCATCTGTATGGTGGATTTAAAAACGGACAACCTAATGGTGGTCGTATAGAAATCATACTACTACTAGGTACTATTGGGTTATTTATTTTACTGATTGCCTGTATCAATTTCATGAACCTTTCCACGGCACGTTCTGAGCGCCGCGCGCGGGAAGTGGGTGTACGTAAGGCTTTGGGTGCTTCCCGGCGTACCATCATTCTGCAATTCCTGATAGAAGCACTGCTCATTACCTGTCTTGCCATGCTACTCGGCATCCTCCTGGCGAAACTGGCCATCCCGGGATTGAACCGGATTTCGGGCAGAAGTATTTCTTTCAGTTTCGGCAACTGGAAAATTTTGTCAGGACTGCTATTACTGGCGTTATTCACCGGACTGGTATCAGGTAGTTATCCTGCTTTTTTTCTCAGCAGCTTCCAACCGGTAAAAGTATTGAAGGGCGTAGTGGTGAATCAGCACGGCGGTGGTGTGTTCCGGAAAAGCCTCGTGACCTTTCAGTTTGTGATCTCTATTTTTCTCATCATCACCACCATCGTTATTTATAAACAACTGCAGTACGGGGAAAACAGACCACTGGGATACAACCAGGACCAGCTGCTGGAAATCCCTGCGCGTGGCGACATGACCCATCAATTTAAGGTGATACGGGAAGACCTGTTGAGAATTCCGGAAATTGAAAGTGTGTCTGCCGGATCAGATGACCTGCTGGGATTTGGGGGCGCCACCGATGGGGTGCAATGGCCGGGAAAAACGCCTGACCAGAATTTCCCCATCACCATTACCTGGGTGCAATACGACTGGGTAAAAACCGGCGGGCTGCAACTGGCTGCCGGACGTGATTTCAGCGCTGACTACGGCAGCGATTCTATTGGTTGTCTGGTCAATGAGGCTGCCGTAAAGAAAATGGGATTGAAAGAACCAATCATCGGTACATTGTTGGGTACCAATCCTATTATAGGTGTTGTTAAAGATTTTGTGTCAAATGATCCCTACAAATCACCTGGTCCAATGGTGGTGTATTTGAGTACCGGCGCCATGAATCATTTTTTCATACGATTACGGAAAACAGATCACCCGCAAACGGCGCTGACTAAAATTGAGGCGGCGATTAAAAAGAGTAATCCTGAGTTTCCTTTTGAATTTCATTTTACGAAAGAGGCGTATCAGCAGAAATTTACGGGGATCCGGTCTTCCGGATTTATGCTGAACTGGACTGGTAGTCTTGCGATCCTGATCTCTTGTTTGGGACTATTCGGCTTATCGTCTTTCCTTGCAGAAAGGCGTACGAAAGAAATAGGTATCCGCAAAATTATGGGCGCCAGCGCGGGCAGCATCTGGTTGATGCTGGCCAGGGAATTCCTCAAACCTGTTTTCAGTGCTTTCATCATTACCGTACCGATCGCGGTACTGGCGATGCAACAGGCATTGAAAGGTATTGACTACCGCATTGAATTGCAATGGTGGATGTTCCTGGCAGCCGGTATTTTAACGGTGATCATTGCCATCGCCACGATCAGCTACCAGGGCATTAAAGCAGCCGGTGCAAATCCCGTAGGGGCTTTGCAAACGGAATAAATAAATCAGGGATGGGTCAGCAAATGCTCCGGGGCTTCCAGCAGCGATTGTGTTTGCAGGAATACTTCTTTCATCTTCATCTTAAAGCGGGTGGCAGCAGACAGTTCATCCGGCACCAATGTTTCCTGCAGCTCGCTCTGGAAGAGTACTTTCAGGTTCTCTTTCAGCTTATGCAGATTATCCTGCTTGGCCAAACCAGCGGCGAATCCGGCCTCCCGGATAGCCTCTTGTTGTGCAGGCTCAAAGGAGGCTGCATACCAGATCAGTGGCACCTGTTTCAGGCGCTTCACTTTTCTGACTTCCCGCAAAAATAAAATCGCTTCGTCTGAAGGTTGCAAACTGTCCAGGAAAATGTAATCCGGTGTAAAGCCGGATTGCTTTTTTAAATACTCCAACGCTCTGGTGGTATTATCCTGGGCAACGCAGGCTTTGCTGATGTTTAAAAGGTCCAGGGCAAGATAAAACTGGTTACGCCGGTCCCTATCCGGATCAATTAATAAGGAGGTTAGTTTTTCTCTCATTGCAGGGTAGTTTAATGGCAGGAAAAAATTCAGTAACAACTATCTCTTGAAAACAAGCGATGGAAAATTTTTGTTCGTTATCAGCTGCAATATTACACCCGGAAAAGTTCCTGAAAAAATTGGAGGGTGACAATATACCTGCATCTTTCAAAAAACATTAATAATTAACAAAACAGCAACAATGCGCTATGGTATCACGGGTAAAACTACCCTGAACTCCGCTCCTTCCTGCGGAACGCCATTGGCATAAATGTAACCCTTATGGTTAATCGCTATTTTACTGCACAAAGCCAATCCTATACCCGTTCCTTCAAAGGCGGTACGGTCATTTAGCCGTTGAAAAATCTGGAATATTTTAGCGGCATACATCTGATCAAATCCTATTCCGTTGTCCTTTACAACAATGACGTAATAAGATTTCTCCTGATCCAGCTCAGGCAGCTTGATCAATTTATCGGCAGATAACGGCTCCGCATATATTTTAATGAACGGCTTTCTGTCGGGGGATAAAAATTTGAGGGCATTACTCAGGAGGTTGTGAAACAACTGGTTTATCTGCAGGGGGCTCACGAACAAACGAGGCAGTTCGCTGGTTGCTACAGTGACTTCATGCTGACTGATAGCCACTTCAAAATCTATCAGTACATTTTTTAGTATCTCGTTGAGATCCGTTTCTACAAAAGGATCTTTCACATGCACCAGTCTGGAATAGTCCAGCAATTCGTTGATGAGCTGCGACATGCGTTTGGCGCTGAGCATCACTTTGTCGATGTACATCCTAGAGGTATCGGAAAGAACGTCTTTGTTGACGTTATACAACATGCCGGCAAAAGTGTGAATCTTGCGCAGCGGTTCCTGCAAATCGTGACTGGTCACATAGGCAAACTGCTCCAGCTCGCGGTTTGATTTTTCGAGATAGAAATTGGCATCCTGCAGTTCACGGGTACGCTGTTCTACCAGGATTTCCAGTTTATAGGCCAGCTGCATATATTTGGATTCACTCTCTTTCAGCGCAGAAAACAGTCGCCGCTGCTCGGTAATATCACGGGCTATTTTGGAGGCGCCTACCACCTTACCTTGTATATCTTTTATGGGAGAGATGGTTAAGGAGATGTCCAATAGTTGCCCATCTTTCCGGACACGTTTCGTTTGAAAATGATCTACCCGTTCGCCTGCTTTCAACTGTTCTATTATTTTGGGTTCTTCATTCAATCTATCAGCTGGAATAATCCTGGTAATGGGTTCTCCAATCATTTCCGCGGCAGTAAATCCAAACAATCTTTCTGCGCCGGGATTCCAGCTGGTAATGATGCCTTCCAGGGTTTTACTGACAATGGCATCATCAGAATTTTCTACTATAGCCGCCAATTTAGATACATATTCTTCTGCCTCCTTCTGATTGGTGATATCTACCAGCATATTCACCGCGCCTGTCAATATGCCATCGGCATCAAAGAGCGGATCGGGGTAAGGTTGTACCATCCGGCGGGTGCCATCAGGTCGTTCTATCACAATTACTTTCCCCCTGATGGGAGTGGCTCCTTTAATGGCTTGTGCCATAGGGCAGGTATCAAGTGCCATGGGTGTAACGCCATCTGGTTCATAAATTTTCCAGGAGCCGCACCACATATCTATGCCTATACGTGGCTCTCTGCCCCAGAGTGCCACCGCTGCTTCATTATACATGAGTACACGCCCGTTTTTATCACAGGTATATACTGCTGCGGGCAGGCTTTCTAATAGCTGCCGGTAAGCTTCCGCTCCGCCATCCTGCCGGAGTCTTTCCTTGGAGATCCGTATATTGGATTCCATCCCGGATAAAAAGTCTTTGTATTGTTTGTATACAACAGGTGCATGTCCGTTGCTTACTTTATCTGCCGGCAAATGATCTTTCCCTGCCGGAATAAGTACGTTAAAAGTGCTGCCGTCGCCCGGTGCACTGATGATCTGTAACTCACCACCATGCCTTGCTACCAGGTCATTTACCAGTGCAAGTCCGTTATTGCTGTCTTCCTTGCGGAGCAGGCTTTGTTTGATTTCTGCGATGAGCGAAGCGCTCATCCCCATGCCGGTATCCGCCACAGAAAGCTGCACCTGTCCATCCTGCTGGACCAGTCTTACTGCAATGGCGCCGTGCAACGTATATTTAAGCGCGTTAGCCAATAAGGTTAGCAGGATCTTCTCCCACATTTCTCTGTCTACATACACTTCCGCCGTCACCGGTTCAAAATTAATGACGAGGGTGAGCCTCGCCAGCCGGATCACCGGATCGAAATACGCCAGCAGTCCCTTCGTGAAACTGCTGATATCTGTTTTAACAAAAGAGGAAGGTGCGGGGTGGTGTACTATCGCACCGATAGAAAGTATACCCGCGATGTTACCTGCTTCGTTGGCAATCGGGCTGGCGCTGAAATTATAATACCCTCCATCCCGTTGTACCATTTGTAATAAAGGCGTATCAATTGCATCGGCTTCCGCTGCCAGGAGGCTGCTGAACCGGGGCAGCAGCTGCTCCCAGAACCCGGCCCATACCACTGATGCGGGCAGGCCCATGGAAACCGGATGCTGATCTCCCAGCAATGCCCGGCAGGCATCATTATATATATAGATGGCTTCCCGGCCCCACCATAAAAACATGGGTTGGGGTGAAGTAAGTAAAATACGAATACAGGTTCTTAATGCGTGCGGCCAATCCTCCACGGGGCCTAATGGGGAAGTACTCCAGTCAATAGAACGGATCAGTTCACCAGCTTCTCCGCCACCGGAAAGAAATCCAAATGATGCTCCAGACGGTCCACTCAAAGTTGCCTTTATAGGGGCATTTATCATCTTAAAAAAATAAGTTCGTAAAGATATATGCTGGTTGATCCACGCTACACTGCTGCCATTAAAATTCCACAGTCAGCTTAAAACTGGGTAAAAAAATGCACAGAAAATACCTGCTCTGTATATGCTGCTTTTGCTATAAATTGATCCAGTCGTCGGTTCCCGGCGGGCCTTTCCCTTCGCAGCGGCGATAATACCACCAAACGGGGATGCCCCTACGATTGTTCCGGCCTGCACCAATCCTCTATAATTGCAATAATCATGACGAAAGCTTACCTGTTGCCTTTATTTATCCGGGAACCTGATCTGCTCATAGGCAGGAGCTGCTTCTATATAGCCCAATGGGGTGAACTGTTTCCCTTCCTGCTCGTTATACGACACAAAGAAATGCTCTATCTCCCGGATCGTTTGAGCAGACACGGCATCTACGCCTCTAAAGGCTTTAGACGCCACCGGTACGGCAATATAGCGGTCGTTTCGCAAAATAGTGCCGTCTTTTTCCCGCTGCTCTGCTTTAATGGCGCCCAACAAGCGACACTTAATCAAACAGCCGGGAAAACTTTTAAATTCGGAGATCACCATTACATCCAGCGGATCACCATCGGCTCCCTTTGTACCCATGATAAAACCAAAATCATAAGGAAAAACCATTCCGGCGGGCAACATTTTGCTGAGAACAAAAAACCGGGATAAGGGATCAAAATCATATTTCTCGCCACTCCCTTTCGGGGTTTCAATGACAACGGGTAACTCTTTAATGATCATACGCACATTTTGTTGGGTCTAATAAATGGGATAAAGAGGACTCAGGTGCGAAGAAACAAAAAAAGGACCAACCAATTGATATATAATACACAGGAGGGCATAATGATTGTACGAATGATCTAAACTTATCACGATGAGCACTTTCCATATACAACTGCACAGCCACGAAATTGGCGTTACCCGCCAGGGGGAGAATACATTTATTGTTCGCCTGCCCGAAAAGACCATTCACCTGCTCAGAAGGCAGGATAACGAAGGCGCGAATCACTGGTTTGAAGAAGGGAAAGACAATGAAACCACACAAACCAGCGAACTGGGTACGGCTATTGACAGCTGGCTCGCGCAAAATGATGCGGAGGCATAATATAAAAATTATTTCGCGGCTAACGGTGAAGGCCCAACGCAGCCTAAGCCGGGAAAGTCCGGGTTACTTATTTCCTTTATTATGAAAGATAAACAACCCGTCCTTTCCCGCTACGATGATATCTTTTTTGCCGGAGCCGGTAAGGTCATACATGTCAAAGTAAAGCCCTGCTCCTTTTGATCCATAGCTGATCACCTGCTTGGTAAAGGATTCCCCGTTCCACTTAAAGTAATAAATACCACAGGGATCATCGGAGCCCGGATCATGGTCGTTGTGGGCACGGTAACGTTTACCTGTTACCAGTTCTGCTGCACCATCTCCGTCAATGTCTACCCAGGCCATGGTATGGTATTGTGAATTATAGGGATCTATGACATGTTTGATCCACTTACGTTTACCCGTTTTAGCATCTTTTTGTTGTTCGTACCAGTCCAGCCCATAGTCATGGCCTTGTCCTGCAATTAAATCTGTGAGCCCATCCTTGTTCACGTCTGTAACGATCACGGGTACACTGGCGGTACCCAGGTTGAACTCGGGATGAAAAATCCAGGGCGCGGTAAATGGTGATGCGGGTGCTTCCACCCAGCCTTCGGGCAATACCATGTCTACACGCCCATCACCGTTCACATCGCCGAAACCAAGCCCGTGACCGGATTTCCGATCCAGGATCTGATGGGCGGTGAACGTTCCGGTAGCTTTATTATGATGGTAAATAGTCAGCGGATCATTGGGTGTATTTGGAATGATTTCCGGCACGCCGTCTCCATCCAAATCCCAGGAGCGGGTGGTTTCTATATTACCTGGCGTAGCAATGATATGTTCTTTCCATTCCTGGTCGTTCCCCGGATTTTCTTTCCATACCAGCGTTTTGCCAAACCAGCCGCCGGTAATGAAGTCCATGCGGCCATCTCCGTTTACATCGAAAGGGATGGTGGAAAAATCGTCCCAATACTCGCCGAACTGTTTTACGGCACCCATATAATGACGCTTAAAATAAGCCGGGCCTTCGTACCAGAAAGCACCGGATACCAGA
>NZ_DATCVJ010000281.1:0-12498 GCF_036566945.1 Chitinophaga sp.
TATGTTGATGGCTTTTATCAGCATAGCATGGCGATATAATACCGACAAATTAGCCACCGTCAGTTTGATACTGGTAACTTTACCAAAGGCGGCCACTGCTATCAACCTCAGGGAGTCGGTGGAGGTAAGGATACCTGATACAATGATATTACCCGGCGTTGATTTGGAGCTATCGGTATCGTTAAGGTACCAGTCCACTACGGTTGATTGGTAGAGTGGATTTACAAACTGCTGGTAGTTGCCATCATATTGGGGATGGTAAGGAATAATATCTGTATACCCAACCTGTTCGGGACCATTGAATACTTTGTCGAACAACGACGCGGAAAACTGTTGGTTCCCGATACCGGTCGTATTGATATCATACCATAAACTCGCCAGCAGATCTAACGGTAATGAATACTCGGTATAGAGTTTCATCACTTTTGCCAGTTCAATGATGATCTTATCTGAAATCTCCCGGCTGGTGTTGGTCACGAAAGATAATGTCAGCAACATCCAGTCCAGCGAAGCATAGTCCCATTGCAGCTTTTGCGCCAACCGGATAAACCGGTTCAGTGTATCCAGGGTGTTAATATCGAGATTGGCTATTTCATCAAATACATTGTTGGGGTCTATTTTATTCTGTCTGACAAACAGGTAAGTAGTTTTGTCAGCAAATGGCAGGTTGATGAAAAAGTTATGCGGGATGATGCCGCTGGCCGGCGGTGATACGGTTCCATTCCGCATACCATTCCAGGCGGAGGCTTCCCATGGAGCTCCCAGTGCGGTGTTCCAGTTACCGGCATATGACAAGGCATTATTGATAAACACCAGCTGGCAATATCCTTTGGTGACAGTGGTGCCTTCCGTTTGGGTCCATTCGCCCTGTACGGTTTTATCAATGATACTGCCCTCTATTACGAGCGTACCGGTATCATAAGTACAAATGGCTTCTATGTTGCTGCCGGACTGTCTGAACACAATGGTAGGTCCTTTCATGCCGGTAGTGTTATAGGTGCCGCCGACGTTAAAAATTTCTTCCGTATTGAGGTTTTCCAGTAACAGTAATTTGAGATTTTCCAGGGAGATGCCTACCTGGCTGATAAATGTATCTACCTCGTTTAATTTAGCCAGATTGTTGGCAGTAATGGTTAGGCCATAGTTAGCACTCAATACCGCAGGCAATTGTCCAGGGTCCGGCTTCATATAGTTGTTCAGCTCTTCCACAGACATGTCCAGGTATTGCCGTGCAATGGCCAGCCCGCTGCTGCCGGTATCCATCGAAGCGAATATACCAGACAACGAGGTGTCGTTCTGGGCAAGATAAACGTTGATTTGCTCCAGCGGCAGGTTAAACGGCAGGTTGAAAGGATAATACCTGCTGACCAGGTCAAAATAGATATCGTCTACCGACAGCGCTTTCATGAGGGTGATCTCCAGGATCTCATTTACAATCTGCAGATAAGGCACCAGGTTATTGGTATTAGCGCAGGTGAGTTTTATCTGGGAGATGTCCGGCCTTCTGTCGTTGAAGGAAAGCCCTGCGGGGATATCCGGATTGGGTTTGGTAATGGCTTTATCTATGATTCGCAGCAGATCCGTGAGATAGGCCGCGGCGCCCAAAATGGATTTACATTCCGGACAGCTGCAATAATTGAGGGAGCCAAAAATTTCCTGGTAGCTGGACAAATTTTCAAAATCCTGCACCGGATATTGCGGCGCGGGAGAGGCAGCCAGTGACTGGTAATAAGGTGATTTACGCAGCTGGTTGATATTCGTCCAAAGCATCATTACGCTCGTTTTGACGCTATTGGCCTGCTGATATACTTTGCGCGCTGTCTTGTTTCCTCCCGGTAATTTGGCGCCGTATTTTTTGGTGAAATGCGATTGACTGTAAGACGTGATTTTCCGGGCAGAATCCAGTTCATTGTCCAGCAAAGCTTCTACCACGTCCTGATCAGGATGCAGTCGCAACAGGCGTTGATACGCTTTGAGTGTTGCTACTGTTTCTTTTTCCTTTCCTTCGGAAAGCTTTAATGAAGAAAGGTTTCGCTCATCAATGAAATTAAAACTATGTATATCGAAGTCCGGATTGGTGGTATAAAAAGATGCGAGCTTTTCACTTTTTATTTTTGAGGTAATCGTGTTTTTCATCGGAATATATTTTGAATTTACTTTTTACTGAATGGAGATGTTATTGTTAATCCTTATTTACCGCCACCATGATATTTAATCAGGTACTGCACCACGTGTTCTGGTAACAACACACTGTTGATAGATCCGCCGGGCATTATTTTATAGAATGCAACCAGTCGTTCCATAGGATTCATTACTCTATCTGCTGTCCGTTTCACAAGGCTTCTGCTGTCGTACTTCTTTTTGAATTGGGCAGTATTGGCATCGCTCAGTTGTCTCGCAAAGTCATATTCATCTCCTAATTTAGGCTGCAGTTTGTTCAGCAATTTTTGCGTCCGATTGTCCATATCGGCGCGATCTGCTTCACTATGGCCCGGAGGCGTATCCCGATCGTGGCCTTGGTCCAAACGCTGTAGTTTCATTTGTTTTACGGCATGCTGTTGGAGCAGCTGCTCCATTTTGCTTTGTAAGGGTATAAAACTCCCTTCAAAGTGAGTAACCAGGGTACCTATGAATGTCTGATTTTCCCCGAACAAGCTTAGGGCAAATCCCCTGCAATACACCAGCGAGGGTATTTCCACGACTGCTTTATCTTTCGCTGCCACAACAATTGCTTTTGAGGCAGTCACTTTTTGTGTTGAATTGGCAAGATCATGCATGTTAAGGGCGCCCTCCTCTTCTCCCCCACTACCAGCGGCCCCTCCTCTGCTGGAGTGAGACATATTCCTTACATTGAGCCTGGGCCGAATTTTGACCCCGGCTGCAAGTCTTGCTATACTTCTCAACATTAAACCCTCTTCATCCACATGTGTAACCGGATTTCCTTTTACAAATGCATAAACATTCAATCCATCGGTAGTACCGGCTGGATCAGGATTTAGCCATCGCCCTAACCACGAGACATAATATCGTTGCCCATAATAATAAAGGCCGGTGGTGTTGTCGCACTCCTTACCGGAGTAGCGATATATCTTCGCGGAAACATCTACCTGGTTGCTTCCCGCAATGATGGCAGTGCCTCCAAAAGGATAGTATTCTTCATAACTAATGAGCTGTCCCTGCTGGTCTAACTCCACGGCGACGGACCCTAAATTGTTGCCCAGCTGATACCGATACTGGCTGCTATCGGCGTTCTGAGGGCCACCCTGCGTCCAGTAATGAAAAATGAGTACACAAGCTTTATCATCCATAATGCGGATGGTTTGTCTTTTGTCCGTGCTGGTTCTGGTACCGTCATCCAGCTGTGTGCCTTTTTCATTGTACAGATAGTTGTCCACATAAATGCTATCGTCGTACCTCACAGAAGTAGCTGTAGCGTACTTTTCACTCACCTTCCTGCTGCGTTGCTCAGCGGCATCATACAGGTAATAGTCGGCATCATTATCTTCGTCCGGCCTGGTAATGACCGGTACATTCAGGAGATTTTCACAACAGTTAAATACCAGTTGTGCCTGATCATTTATCTGGAGAAACAGCGGATTACCGGAGGCATCATAGGTAACATCTGCCAATCTGTTGGAGTTATCCATCACGGCTGTATCCTGCGTCCAGCTGGCCGAGGTGGCAATATGTTGCTTCTTCACCATATTGCCACTGTTATCGTAGGTATATATCTCTTTATATTGCTCGATCGCATTTCCGTCGCTCAGAGGCGCATACTTCGATTGCATGAAACTCCCGTCAGCAATATTATTCCGGTAGGTTGTTGCATTGATGCCCTGATGCTGCCGGCCGCTGGCCTGCGTCAATTGATACAATGCGTCATAAGTGTAATCCAGCAGCGGATCTATTTGCTGATTGTTGTTAAATACGGTATCGATAGACAAATCTCTTATCCGCGTACCATTGCCCACAGGATCATATGTGTAGTTGATATTTTGCACTGTTTTGGGGTCCAGGGTGGTACGCAGGGTGGTGAGCTGGAGCATTCGCTGCGTAGTATCTTCATACGTGTAATTCGTGCTGATATCATTGCCATATACCACATTTGTCCGTTGATTACTGGCGTTGTAGCTAATGCTCTTAATGGCCGCGGTTTGCGCCTGCTGGCTGTTTTTAAGCGTGATGGCGGTAGTTAGTGCCTGGTAGTTATAAGTATAGCTGACAACTGATCCATCAGGCGTTGTTTGCGTGAGTTGTTTTCCGATCGCATTGAATGTATACGCAAAATCATAGGAGTGGACCTGCAATGGCACTGTTTTATTCCAGTTGACAGGTGTTTTATAATCCTGTGTCATTTTCCTCGAACTGGCCAGCAGGCTTCCGGTAATACTGTAACTGGTGTGCATTAATACGCCTGACAGATCATTCTGCTGATAGAGTTGACCACGAAGGTTATTCCCTGTCTGTGCGGTTGCAGGGGCATATTCACCATAGTTAAATATTTCTACCAGACTAAAATTATCAAAATTGCTGATAGGCCCTGTGGTAGTAATGAGCTTAATCTTCAGCTGTAATTTTCGCTGCATCCAGTCGTAGCTTATTACCTGGCAGTAATTTCTGGGACTCAACGACCAGGTCTGCAAATCAAAAATATTACTGAAATGCAATTGTTTTCCGGCATCAATGCTATCTGTGAGCATGGCGTTTTTGGCCCCCATGCTATATTGATAGGCAAAATTATAATAGGTGGTGGCGTTGTTAATATTGGAATCGTACAGGCGTGGATCAATTTCCAACACTTTTCGTCCGCTGATATCCACCTGGATAAAGGTAGGTGGCTGCTGCCCGGCCACCAGTGTGTTGATGGTGCGGATGGTAAAACCCATATTGTCCAGGATGGTCAGCGAGGGAGTATTGTCAAATACTGCGGCTTTATCCAGTGCGTCCTTTTCATCCTGCTCCTGCTGAGTTGGACTTACAGGATAGGAAGCCATGAAATTTTGATAGTAAACGGATGATTTAACCGTATCGTCTTCATCAAAAGCACTTTGCTGCCAGGCATTGAATGCCGTTTTTGTAAAGAATCCTTTAGGCGTATCCACCCTGATAACACGCTCCAGCGGGTCGTAGTGCGTGAGTGTAGGTGGAGGGACTTTGTACAGGGAGGTAATTTCATCCTGGGTCTGGTAATCTGGTATAGTGGCAAAGAAGGAAATATAACTTTCACATTCCTTGCCTTTGTTGTTGTATACTTTTCTGCCGGAAGACAACCACTTGTCGGCAGTTTCCGGTACATCGGTCGCCTTTGTTCTGGTTTCGATTTGTCGGAGCAGGCCATCATTATAGGTTACAACGGCCTGGTTTGGGGTATCCGTTACTGTTATGCCGCCCTGATGGTAATAATTTTCCCTGACTAAATTAATGGCGCTGATGGGTTGATTGCTGGTCTGAATGCCGGCGAGATTATAATAGAAATAGCTGCTGGCGCCTTGCAAAAAGTAACTTTGGTCTTTAATCACTTCACTAAAAGTAATATCGCCCCCACCTGGTGCGGTGGTTCTGACAACATATTCTGTCTTCAGATTTTTGTAATCAAATAGCACCATGCCTCCGGTTAAATTGCTGCCCTGCCAGCCAAATGCGGAGCTAACCGTTACCTGCCCCAATGCGTCGAAAAGGCATTGGGTAACGTTTCCGTTCGAGTCTTCCAATTGTTTGATCTGCATGCTCTGATAATCCACGGTGGCGGTTATCACGTTTGTGATCAATGGGTCTTCAGACAGAAAAGTAGTGGTAATAACGGGTTGCAGGTTGTAATTGTCGTACACGACGGTGTTCATGGCGCCCAGTTGGCTGGCGGAACTCTGGGTACCAGCAGCCATGTAATAGCTTTCCGTTGTTTTATAATAGCTCTGAATCAAACCATGATTCTCCCAATAGCTGGTATCCTGGTTATAAATATATCCTCCGAGTTCTGAGATGGTTTCAGCTGCCAGCCGGTCCCCAAAAATACTGGTGATATTATCATTCGTAAATGCGGTGGTGGCGATATGGTGTAATAAAGCCCTTGGCGACACTTGTCCCAGGGGCAATACCTGTTCCTGGTCCAGGCTCCAGAAATATGCATTCAATCCACTGAATTGCCTTGCACAGACTCCTGTTGGAGGGGTCGCCATATAGGCAACAATCTGTTTCATGGCAGCGGTGACAACCGTGTTTGCCCCATCATAGGTATAGTAATTACCGGAGAAATTAGCATTCAGCAGTTCATACTGCATATTCGCATAAGGGATACCGCGCAGCCGGTAATCATTACTATCCGCCGAGTCGAAATAACTGGAGGAAGTGATCACGCCTTTTAAAGTAAGTTGTTCAGCGCAGGTTTGTTGTACCCCCGCGCGACGCGGCAAATACATGGTACAGGAGAGTTCCGGTAATCCGGAAGCAGGATCTGTTTCAAAAATAAATTCCTGGGATACCCTCGGATCAGCTGTATTTCGCTCGTAATTGTAAGTAATCTTCTCCCGGAGATCAGTTCTGAAAACAGCCGGATTATGGGGAGTAGCTGCCTGTAATAGTGTTACTTCATAGCAGGATTGTTCTACCTGGTAAGGATTTATGGAGATATCCGTGTTATCATCTCCATAAATCTCTTTTCTGATTATTTTACCTGCGAGCGCCAGATAGGCATCCGCGATGGTTCTATCATCGGAGGAAGCCAGGTCCGGTAATGTATTAAGAGGGAAAAGATATGCTTGTGTATCGCCATTAAAATATGCTGTGGCGTAATCCTGCATTAAAAGCGTATAGTCGTTGCCATTACACCCATTCATATACCAGCTTTTGGTATACACGGGAGGAACATACAACTCTTCATTCAGGGACGTAACGGGGTAGTCGGGGTTCTGATAGGTGTCCTGAAATGCTTCGTAGGATTCAGTATCCCAGGATTCAATCAGACCGAAGCCTTTGAATTGCCGGTTATATCCATCATAGTAACCATTGTGATAGCTATACCGGGTTGTATATTTTGACTGCGAGAAAGCTTCATAGATCGTGATTTTTTCTACCACCTGCACCGGAAATGGTAACCGGGTAATCCAGGGTTGTCCATTTTTTTTATCTTCCAGGTAAAATTTAACGGAACTACAATAGTTGATGATCTGCGTTACGCCAATGTTGTTGTTGATAACATTCAGCAGATATGGTTTTAAAGACGTCTGTTGGGTACCATCAGGTAATAATATCTCTCCGGAAAAATTATAATAATATTGCCGGGGTGTGGGGGATATTTTTGTAAACACCAGGCAGGTAGTGCCATTGCCCAGTATATCAGCAAACGAGATGCTGTCGAGCGTATCAAATAATTCCGGCAGGTGAATGGTCACCGGGTCAGAAAAAGTGTTACCGGATTGATTCAGGAATAATTCTACTTTATCCGGATGTACATATACGAAATCTGTAGTGCCGGATCCGTCTGTATCCGCCAGAAATAAGCGGGAAGTATCAAAATTATCGCCAAATAATGGCGCATTTCCGATCATTACTTTTTTGCCGAACCGGCCGTATCCCAAACAGGGCCAGCATTCTACCGATCCACTACTGATTTTAACCCGATGTGAAAGCCCGTCACCAAACATATCTGCAAAGGTGACCATCTCCTGTTTGTATCCCTGTTTGGCCAATGGAAAATCATTGTCATTGGAAATAAACGAGGGGCCTGTATACCCTTCTGTACCTAACGAAGTAAATACCTGTAAACTGTTAAGATCAGCCAGCAGCATATCTGTTTTACCATTCGCATCCAAATCCACCAATTCCATGTATGGACTGCTATAATTGTTTGGATAACTGACAAATGGTGTATAGTTATTCCACCCATCCTGACCCTTCCGTGGAAAGTATCCCATTTCATTGGCGGTATGTACCAGCAAATCCAGGTATCCGTCGCCATTGATATCCGTCAGTACTGCTGCTCCATTCTGGATATTTTTATTGATAGGAAATGGATCGTTCACCATAGGCGCCTGGTACTTACCATCCCCAAGTGGTTCCATATAAAAGCTGGAATTATCAGTGCTGTAAAGAAATCCGGGCAAACCTTCCCTGTTTAAATCCACCGGTAAAAAGCCGGCGGTATTCAGGTAACCGGGAATGGTATTCAGGTCCATTTCCAACTCCTTAAAGAGCGGCGCTACCGGCGGTTGAAAAGACGAGAAGCCGAATTCCAGCGGTGGCACCGATTGCGGATCAGATACATCTTTCTGGTATCCATTCAATACAATGCTTTTAAGCAGTGACGGCGCCTGAAATTTAATTGGGGTATAGGATTGAATATTCTCGTATTCCAGGTACAATTCTTTCACCATGAGCGGATCGCCCAGTTCATCCGGGAAGTGATGTACCATTTGAATTTTTTCACAAAGCCGGAATACCCGTATTTCAAATCCTGCATTGTAATAGGAAAAAGGATCCGGCCTGCAAGCCCATTGGTTATTGTCACCCACCCCATAATTGAACACAACGTTGAATGCAAAACTCTCTACATTTTTTGCCCAATAGTTACCATAACTAATCGTATCAATATATCGGCCGGCTTTATAGTTTCTGTTGATTTCGAAAATACCCAATGGTACATTTTCATTATTTTCCTCCAGGTAGGTATATACAATTTTGTTTCCTTTTGCGTCGTAGGAATTGTCAATTAACCATTCAAAGATCTGCGTACTATCGTCAGGGTTAGCCACGCGGGAAAGGTCGGAATTACCATAAATACTGGTAACATTGGCAGTGGTAATTGTTTTCCAAAAGGAAAGCCTGGTAGATGGATCTTCCCATTTTTGGATCAGGGAAAAATTAATGTTAGGATTGGTGAGGTAAGTAGTAACGGTGTAGGAAATATCATTTACCACCTGCGTGGTAATAGTACTTACAGTAAGCGCCGCACCATCCAGCTGGTATTCATCGGTATCATCGTATCGCGGAATATGCCTGCCGGTATTAACGGCTATTTTTGATAAGGAAAGTGAAAAGCCAAGGCCATACGCTCCATTACCGGCACCGGAATTATAGACAAGCTGTAATTCAGGCTCAAAGCCTCTTGCAGGCGTAACGGGAACAGGCACTGCGTAGGATCCGCTGCCTGAAAATGCATCTGCTTTAAACGAATCACCTGATCCTTTTATGGTACCGCCACCTCCCGGAGGTTTAAGCTCAATGGCTGAAATTTTTTGAGGAACCGGTTTATTTTGATCTGTAGTATTCATAGTAATAGCTTTGCCGTTGCAATGAAAGTATATAAGAAGCCATAAAAGGATAACAGATCCCTTTAGACTGCTTATCTGCTGTCTTTGTTCAATCAGATATTACGTTGTGAATACGAAGAAGTAAAATAAACGAGGCTGGAAGACTCATTCACAGGCATTTTTTATCAGGGATACTGACGCTATGTGCACTGGAATGAGGGTGTACCAGGGTAGTTCATAGAAAAAAAGTGTATTATGGTTATTTCTGAACTAAAGCTATAAAAAAAATTGAATAAAAAAACACATACAAGATAAAAATATTTTCACACTGATATTGATCAGGGGTCTTCCGTGTTCAAAGTATTAATTCTTTTAATTCATTGTGGGAGTAATGGGAGATAATTTCAGCCGGTGATATAACTATTACGGATACTCGTAAGTTTCCCGACAAATAAGGATGGCCTGGTCAGGTTCAGGAATATGCTGAGATGAAAGGCGTCGATTTCTTCGTACCTCCAACTGTCATCTCCTACATACTCATAGTAAAAGCCTGCTTTTTACATACTTCCTCAAAAAGCAACTGTGCATCCTCCTTTTTACATAAGGCTGTACCAGGATTTAATGTGGCCGCGGTACCGCAGGCAACACCGAATTGAACCGCTTCCAGGATTTCTTTGCCAGCAGACAGGCTGTATACAATACCCGCCAACATACTATCCCCAGCGCCAACGGTACTCACACGGCTAACTCCTGGTGTGGGAATCCTTATGGACATATCAGCTGTTACCAGCATCGCTCCCGCCTCTCCCATAGACACAACAATTACTTCACACCGGTGCTTGCTGATGATCTGTTTGGCTACCTCAACGATTTCCGTGGCATTGAGTGTTTCAACACCGGCAAAACCAGCTAATTCCCGGATATTGGGTTTGATCAGGTAAACCCCTTCCCGCAATGCCTCCTTCAATGCTTCCCGTGAGGTATCCACAATAAAGCGGGCTCCTTTAATGGCTGCAATAGCACTCATGGAAGCGAATATGTCCGGAGGTACCCCAGGCGGTAAACTACCGCTGGCTACGATATAATCTATATCGTTCATTTCCCGGATCACTTCCAGTAAGTGCTGCCATTCGAACGTATCCACCATAGGTCCCGGCATGTCGAAACGGTACTGTGCGTGGCTGGTATTATCTGTTATAATCAGGTTTTCCCTGGTGCGACCGGCTATGGGAACGGAAAATGTGGGAACACCTTCTGCATGTAAAAGCGTATCAAAAAATTTACCCGTATACCCTCCTCCAAGATAAACGGCCCTGGCATCGCCACCTAGCTTTATGATAGCCCGGGCTACATTTACTCCTCCACCACCAGGTTCAAAAACCGGTGAACTACAGGGCAACTTTCGCTCCGGCATCAACATGGGTACAGTGGTACTTTTATCTATCGCAGGATTCAATGTAATAGTGATAATGTTGGACATGTCTGAGAGGTTTAATAGTAAGTGCGAATAGCTCAAAGGTAGCGGCCACCTGCTATCATTGCTATGACCTGGGTTAGCTATACTACTGATCTTCATCAGTAATACCAGCTATTACTGATACGGTATATATACAGGCTGAGGATAGCGCTGTTAAACATGACCACAATCACCCAAAAGGTTAATCAGCATCAGGAGTCAAATATAGGCGTAAGCCTATATTAGTATCACCAATACATGCTATTATGGAATCAAAACAGCCAGCAGTACTCGTAACAAAATCCAATGGTGCGTCGGTACCCTTTTCATCAGAAAAGATCAAACAATCACTAAAGCGGTCGGGAGCCACACCGGAATTAATTGAGCAGATACTCAGGGAGTTGTATAAACAGGTATACCCTAATATGCCTACACACATGATCTATAAAACGGCTTACGCCTTGTTAAAAAAATCATCACGTCCGGTAGCAGGACGCTACCGCCTGAAACAAGCCATTTTCGAACTGGGTCCTTCCGGTTTTCCCTTCGAGCAGTACATCGCTGAACTTTTCCGCCAGGCCGGATACATTACTACCACCAATGAAATGATGACCGGGCACTGTATTACTCATGAAGTAGACATATATGCCATCA
Source organism: Chitinophaga sp. (assembly GCF_036566945.1). GTDB lineage: Bacteria > Bacteroidota > Bacteroidia > Chitinophagales > Chitinophagaceae > Chitinophaga. The sequence continues at coordinate 11,356 of NZ_DATCVJ010000281.1, forward strand.
AAAATCAGCAGGCCAATATTATTGAATGCAAATATCATCAGCTACAGGGCACACATTGCGACGTAAAAATCCCCATGTACATACAGTCGCGTTTTAAAGATATCGAATGGAAAATGAAAGAGATGGATAACCATCAGCAACAGGATTACCGGGGATGGCTAATTACCAACACACGAATTACGCAGGACGGTACCCAGTATGCGGCTTGTATGGGGTTAAATATGTTATCATGGGATTATCCTGCCGGCCGGGGACTGAAAGATATTATTGACAAAGCCGGACTCTATCCGATAACCTGTCTTTCTACCTTAAGCCGCCACGAAAAATATTTGCTTTTGGAAAAAGGCATTGTACTATGCCGCTCACTGACAGAAAATCCAGCCCTGCTGTCAGACATGAATATCACCGGATCAAGATATAATATCGTCATTACAGAAGCCAGTCATTTATGTGAAAACATAATGAAACTGGAATGGGCCTGATTAGTATACCAGAAAAACAAAGTAACATGAAAACACATACAAATATAAAAACAATGCCCCCCACCCTGCTTGAACTCATGGACATCAGGGGAATTACTTCCGATAAAATTGGCCGCATCTGTCATCAATTAGGGATAAGCAATCTCCATGAATTTACCACCGCTGTAGCCATGAATCAACTTGAAAGCATCCCCTCTCTGACACCGGAAAATAAAAAAAATATCAGGCAAGCTTTAAAACTCAGCAAAGATGCCGACAACCGCATGCAACTTTGGGAAGCCATGCTGCAGGGAAAGGAGCTGCTAAAAACTATCGGGCAACTGCCGGAAGTAACTAAAGCAGCACTCGCCGGTAGCCTCAGAAGAGGAAAAGATACTATTGGTGATATCGACATCGTTATACAGATCAGTGGCGCCGATCGGAAAAAGCTCCTGTATAAAATTGACCGTATGCCATCGACAGCAAATATTATTGCGGCAGGGAATAACAGGATCTGTATCGCGCTGCATAACCAACTGCTGGTATATCTCTATCTAACCGATGAAAAACACTTTGGCGCTACCCTGCTATACTATACCGGTTCCAAAAACTACAACGCCTATCTGGAAAAAGTGGCGGCCGAAAAAGGATACCGGTTTGATCCTAATGGTTTATATGACCT
>NZ_DATCVJ010000282.1:0-6825 GCF_036566945.1 Chitinophaga sp.
AAGCGATATCGGTATTTCACTTACGGAAGACAGCAACAATTTTACGCCCGCCAGTGACGGGATTATGGCCGCTGAACAACTGCCTATGCTACTCCAGTTCATACAGTTATGCAAAGCCAATAAACGAATTATCCTGTTGAATTTTGCGTTGTCCCTCTTCTATAACATCATCGGTTTGTATTTCGCGGTACAGGGAATTTTATCTCCACTGGTAGCAGCAATATTAATGCCCGCCAGTTCTATCAGCATTATACTGATTACTTATGCCTGCAGTGAGTGGCAAGGCAAAAAGCTTAACAGTAAAGCATTACAGCAAATGACTGATAAAAATCATATTCCCGATTGAGTAATGTCATAGTAGCAGACACACCGGGAGATTACCTTTGCTATCACACGAAACATACATAGTATAATCTAAGCAAACCTTACTGAAACTCGCATGAAATGGGCGTGTAAACAGTCACACAGACTGTTTACACGCAGCGGGTGAGGCATGCCGGAAATGCAGCATTGTATTACATCACAACAAACAGCAAATGAAAGGTATGAACGTAATGCAGGTAGCAGGAAATGAAAGAGTGAAGAGCTGTGCTATTCTGAAAACCAAACGCTTTGACGCTACACTGCTGATTATGCAGCAGGGGCATCAGATTCCCCCACACACCTCGCCGGCAAATGCTATGATACTGATACTCGAAGGGAGGATCGCATTTATGCTGAACGAAGAAGTGACTATTCTGGAAACGGGAGATGTGTTTTCCTTTCCGGCCAACGAAATACACGCGTTGCAGGCATTGGAAACAGCGAGGTTTATTCTCATTAAATAATCAATACCATGGGCGTTATCATCATTTTACTGGGGGCCAGTTTACTGGTAGCATTAGGGTTCCTCGCCGCCTTCATCTGGTCGGTAAAAAACGGACAGTTCGAAGATGATTTTTCTCCGGCACACCGCATCCTGTTTGATGATAAGAAAGATAACGTAAACGAATAAACGCATTTATCAACACCTTTTAAATACCACTATGTCACTCGAAAAATTTTATTACGACAACCGCACGGTAAAATGGTTTGCCTACGCTTGTATGTTCTGGGGGCTGATAGGCATGCTGGCCGGTCTTTGGGCAGCGCTGGAACTGGTGATCCCCGGCCTTAACATGGGATTTGCTCCCATCACTTTTGGCAGGTTAAGACCCGTACATACCAATGCGGTCATCTTTGCATTTGTGGGTAATGGTATATTCATGGGCGTGTACTATTCGCTGCAACGGCTTTGTAAAGCACGTATGTTCAGCGACCTGCTGAGTAAAATACATTTCTGGGGATGGCAGTCCATCATCGCCGGTGGCGCCCTTACCTTGTTCCTGGGCTATACTACCGGTAAAGAATATGCAGAACTGGAATGGCCTTTCGATATCGCCATCACCCTTATCTGGCTGGTATTTGGCGCCAATATGCTGGGTACCATTTTACGCAGGCGGGAATCACATTTATATGTCGCCATCTGGTTTTATATCGGTACCTGGGTAGCGATTGCCATGTTACATATTATCAACTCTTTTGAGTTTCCATTATCCCTGTTCAAAAGTTACAGCTGGTACGCAGGGGTGCAGGATGCACTGGTACAGTGGTGGTACGGACATAATGCCGTTGCCTTCTTCCTGACCACTCCCTACCTCGGACTGATGTATTATTTTGTACCTAAAGCGGCCAACAGACCCGTATATTCCTATCGCTGGTCTATTATTCACTTCTGGTCGCTAATCTTTATTTATATCTGGGCTGGCCCACATCACCTGCTGTATACTGCATTACCGGAGTGGGCGCAGTCACTGGGAACCGCCTTCAGTATTATGCTGATTGCACCTTCCTGGGGAGGTATGCTGAATGGCCTGCTCACGCTGCGTGGCGCATGGGATCGCGTAAGAGAAGATGCCATTCTTAAATTTTTCGTAGTAGCGCTGACCTGTTATGGTATGGCCACCTTCGAAGGCCCGATGTTGTCGCTAAAAAATGTAAATGCGATCAGTCACTACACCGACTGGACCATTGCACACGTACATGTGGGCGCGCTTGGCTGGAATGGCTTCCTCACTTTCGGTATTCTCTACTGGCTCATTCCCCGCCTGTTTGATACGCAACTGTATTCCCGCAAATGGGCCAATACCCATTTCTGGATTGGTACGCTGGGCATCATCTTTTATGTAATTCCGCTGTACTGGGCAGCCTTTACACAGAGTATGATGTGGAAACAGTTTACGGAAGAAGGACAACTGAAATACCAGTTCATGGAAACAGTTACCACCATAGTGCCTATGTACGCACTGCGTGCAGTAGGTGGTATGTTATATATCAGCGGGTTGGTGCTGATGATAGTGAACCTTTCTAAAACCATTCGTCGTGGTTCCTTCATTGCCAATGAGACTGCAGAAGCTCCTCCATTACCTAAAGTAATTACCACACATGGCAAAGCGCACTGGCATAACTGGATAGAACGCCGGCCTATACAACTGGCAGTATTCAGCCTGGTGGTAGTAGCCATTGGTGGTTTGCTGGAAATGATGCCCACTTTCCTGATACGCAGTAACATTCCTACTATCAGCAGCGTAAAACCGTATACACCACTGGAGTTACATGGTCGTGATATTTATCTGAGAGAAGGCTGTTATAACTGTCATTCACAAATGATCCGTCCTTTCCGTGATGAGGTAGCGCGCTACGGCGAATATTCCAAAGCCGGCGAATTTGTATATGATCATCCTTTCCAATGGGGCTCCAAACGTACAGGTCCGGATCTGGCGCGGATAGGTGGCAAGTATCCAGACTCCTGGCACTTTAATCATATGCTGGACCCAACGTCTATGTCGCCGGGTTCTATTATGCCGGCTTATCCATGGCTGTTTGAAGAACGGGTAGATAAGAGCAAAACGCCTGCAATGATCAACGTGATGCGCAAGCTGGGCGTTCCTTACGTGGCGGGGTATGAAAAACAAGCCAACGCCGATCTCGAAAAACAGGCAGCAGAAATTGCAGCCTCCCTGCAAAAAGATAAGCTGCCCATTAAAGCAGACCGGGAAATCATTGCCTTGATTGCTTACCTGCAACGCATGGGAAAAGATATTAAATCCGCCCCCAAACCGGCGCGTGTAAACGATAAAGAAGCATTTTAAATCACACATCATGAAGTTCATTAATTACCTGGAATCTATAGCCGGCATCAGCGTTTATCCAATGGCATCACTGCTGTTGTTGTTTACCTTCTTTATAGGTGCTTCGCTATGGGCTTTTAAAGCAGATAAAAAAATGGTGGATCGGATCAGCCGTATTCCTTTAGATAATGATGAGACTAATCCCCTGTAAAAGAAAACGTATGAATAAACGGTTTATACAGCTGCTCGGCGGCAGTTTATTATGCAGTATGCCGGCTGTTGCAGATAGCGGCGCCAATGCTCCGTCAGAATTATATGATCCGGTAGCGCTGATGTTGCTGGTGGTAATAGGCGGACTGTTACTGGCCATCTTACTCCTTGGCAATGCGGTATTAGGTGCTATGGATATTTTTAGGGAGAAGATGAAAAAAGATGCCGGCAAAGCTTTGGTCACCATAGGTATTGTTTCACTGACACTGATGGGTAGCAACGCTTTTGCACAAGAGGCAGCTCCTGCGGCCAATCCATATTTCACACATTTATCACCAACTTCTTTTTACCTGCTGGTAGCAGTGATCATCGTGGAGCTGGCCGTCGTCATCAGCCTGTTATTTGTATTGCGTTTTCTCGCAGGTATTAAGCGTAAACGTAAACCAGGGAAAGTATCTGTACCTGGAAAACCGCGCGTATCCTGGTTTGAAAAATTGAACAACACCAAAACGGTGGATGCCGCTGCAGAAGCAGATGAAGACATGGGCCATGACTTTGACGGCATCCATGAACTCAACAATCCTACGCCGCCGTGGTGGAAATGGGGATTCGTTTTCACCGTATGTTTTGGCATCGTTTACTTCTGGCGTACGGAGATTTCTCATTCCGCACCGGGTCAGCTCGAAGAACTAGCCGCTGCGGAAGAAAAAGCAGCCGTGGCTAAAGAAGAATACCTGAAAAAAGCTGCTAATAATATTGATGAAAGCAATGTGGTGCTGCTAACAGATGCGAACGATGTTGCTGCCGGTCAAAAGATGTTCATCTCGAACTGTGCACCCTGTCACGGGCCACAGGGGCAAGGTGTGGTAGGCCCTAATCTTACAGACGATTACTGGCTGCATGGCGGTAAAATAAACGAGGTGTTTAAAACTATTAAATATGGTGTAGCCGATAAAGGGATGAAAGCCTGGCAGGAAGATTTTTCTCCCAAACAACTGGCGCAGCTGGCCAGCTTTATTAAGTCTATACATGGCAGTAATCCACCCAATGCCAAGGAAGCACAGGGACAAAAGGAATAGCGTACAACAAGATAAAGACGATATAACAGCAGCAAGCATCACGTAAGCAGGAACAAACCGTATACATCATGACCAACAGCACATTCAGAGATACGATAGCCACCGTTGATCAGCAAGGCAAGCGCAACTGGATTTTTGCGAAGCAGCCCAAAGGCCGCTGGTATAATATCCGCAGTTGGGTGAGTCTCTTTTATTTTAGTGTTTTTTTCAGCCTGCCGTTTATTTCCATAAATGGCAGACCCTTATTCCTGCTGAATGTAATAGAAGGAAAGTTTATTCTGTTTGGCGCCATCTTCTGGCCGCAGGACTTTTTCATTTTCGGATTGGCGATGCTGGCATTCATTCTTTTCATCGTAGTATTTACCATGGCCTTCGGGCGGCTGTTCTGCGGATGGATGTGTCCACAAACCATTTTCATGGAAATGTTGTTTCGCCGGTTGGAATACTGGATAGAAGGGGATGCCGCGGCACAGAAAATGTTGCAGCAGTCACCCTGGAACGCTAACAAAATAATCAGGAAAACAGGGAAGCACCTGGCCTTCTACGCGCTGTCGTTCCTTATTGCCAATATCTTCCTGGCTTATATTATCGGCGCCAAAGCATTGGGCCACATTATCACAGAACCATTGACCGCGCATGCCGGCGGATTTATGGCCATCCTCATGTTTTCAGGGGTATTCTATGGTGTATTTGCCTTCATGCGGGAACAGATCTGCACGATTGTTTGTCCTTATGGCCGTTTACAGGGGGTATTGCTCGATAAAAACTCTATACTGGTGGCTTACGATTATGAAAGGGGAGAGCCCCGTGGTAAGTTCCGTAAAGACGATTCCAGGGCGCATGGCGACTGTATCGACTGTATGCAATGCGTAAAAGTATGTCCTACGGGAATAGATATACGGAATGGCACCCAGCTGGAGTGCGTCAACTGTACCGCCTGCATAGATGCCTGCGATTTTATGATGGAGCAAACCGGGCGTCCGAAAGGGTTGATTCGCTATGCGTCTGAAAACGGCATCGCCCAGCAACAAAAACTCCGCTTTACTACCAGGCTCAAAGTATACACTACCGTGCTGCTGTTATTGCTCATTGCCATCAGCGCTATGCTGGGCAGCCGCAAGCCGGTAAGCGGCACTATTATGCGTACTGCGGGCATGTTGTACCAGGAGCGGGGAACAGATAGTTTGTCTAACCTCTACCGCATTAAGCTGGTGAATAAAACAGGTAAAGACATTCCCCTCGTGCTGAAGCTGGAAGATAAAAATGGCGTGGTGGCAATGATTGGCAATGGTGTGATCCATGTAAAGGCAGAAGGACAGGGAGAAGGTACTTTCTTTATTGTGCTACCTAAGACGATGGTTCATCAGCGCAAGTCCGTACTATATGTAGGCCTGTATGAGCATAATGAAAAAATTACCCGTTTACGTACCACCTTTTTAGGCCCGGTGCAGTAAACCCGTATTGATATAACTTCTTAAAATGATTATCATGAACTGGGGACACAAGATCATTATTGTATTTGTAGTGTTTGCTGCCGGTATTGTAACACTGGTCACCAAAAGTATGCGTACCAAAATAGATATGGTAACGCCGGATTACTACGGTGAAGAATTAAAATACCAGCAGGTGATAGATGGTAAACAAAATGCTGCCGGTCTTTCTGCACCAGTTACCGTTACGCAGGTTGCGGAAGGCATCCGGCTCACCTTCCCACGCGAACTGCAGGGCAAAGCAATTACCGGTCAACTCACCTTTTACCGGCCTTCTGATTCCGGAAAAGATATACACCTTCCTTTTAAACCGGATGATGCTGGTCATCAATTGATAAACAGACAGTTATTTATTAAAGGACTGTATCGTTTAAAGGTGCAGTGGACCATGAACGATCGGCCATTTTACCAGGAACAACCCATCCATATTAACTAACCCGAAAAACAAAACGGATGATCACTTCTTTTATGCTGGGTTTTGTGGGGAGCTTTCACTGCATAGGTATGTGTGGCCCCATTGCGTTACTGCTACCGGTACAACATTTAACCGGCGGCAAAAAGATGGCAGGCATCCTGTTGTACAATGCCGGTCGTGTTAGCGCGTATGCGATATTTGGACTCCTCTTTGGATGGCTGGGCCAACAACTATACCTGGGCGGATTGCAACAGTGGCTGTCTATCATCACCGGCTGTTTATTGTTAGCCGTGGCGGGGCTGAAGTTCACCGGTATACGCTGGACAAAAGGCGGGCATCTCCCCAATGCATTCACCCAAAAAATAAAATTATTACTGGGCAGGCTGTTGCAACAACAGCGCTTTCGTACGCTGTATGCCATTGGCTTCCTGAACGGACTCCTGCCATGTGGATTAGTATATCTCGGTATCGCGGGTGCCGTT
>NZ_DATCVJ010000283.1:0-8482 GCF_036566945.1 Chitinophaga sp.
TTCGGTAGCTTTCCCCTTTCCGCTTTCAGCTTTTTTAACTAGGTTTGTCACCTACAAATTTCTATTATGCTGAAATCAATGACCGGCTTCGGAAGGGCAGAAAGCACAAGAGGCGAAACTAGTATCGTAGTGGAGATCAAATCGCTGAATGGTAAGCAGTTTGAAGTGAATCTGAAGTTTTCTCCTTTGTTAAGACCCTATGAGTTTGACATCCGCGCCCTTATGCAACAAACGTTGCAGCGGGGAACACTGGATGCAACGATTAATATTCGCCAGAATGGCGCTACCCGACCGGTTGTGATTAATACAGACCTCGCAAAATATTATTACCAGTCTATCACCATGCTGGCTAACCAGCTGGAACTGCCGCAGGGCGATATGCTCAATGTACTGATGAAATTACCGGAAGTAGTAAGTCCTGCTACCGAACAAATGACAGAAGAAGAGTGGAAAGACGTAGAAGGTACGCTGCGTCAGGCATTGACCGATCTGGACACCCATCGTATTGATGAAGGACAGATGCTGGATGCCGATCTGCAACTACGTATAGAAAACATTGATGCGGCTATGCAGAAGGTGAAAGAACTGGACCCGCTGCGTAAAGACCGTATCCGTCAACGTCTGGAAGGATTGCTGGCAGAACATGTAGGTAAAGAAAATGTAGACAGTAACCGACTGGAACAGGAGTTGATCTTCTATCTGGAAAAACTGGATATCTCAGAAGAATTGTCCCGCCTCGAGAATCACCTGCGCTATTTCATGGAAATATTGAAAGACGCTGATTCCGCCAAAGGAAAGAAACTGGGATTTGTGTTACAGGAAATAGGTCGTGAAATAAATACCACCGGCTCCAAAGCCAATGATGCCGGTATACAGCAATGGGTTGTGTTGATGAAGGATGAACTGGAAAAAGCCAAAGAACAAGTTTTAAACGTTTTATAGTAAGGCGAATACCGTATGAACAGACTTTTCCTGGCAACAGCAGGCTTGTTATTGTTGGCTGCAGCCTGCAAGCCGCCTAAAATGGACACTTACGAGAAAAACCTGGAAATCCCGGGACATGAGTGGACATATGATTACAAACCGTCTTTTGAAGTAAAAATACAACCGGAGGACACTGCATATCTGTATAACATTTATGTTAATATCAGGCATACAGATGCTTACCCTTACAGTAACATCTGGCTGTTGGTAGCAACGCAGACTCCGGGCGACAGTACCGTCCAGGAACAGCGGGTGCAATTGCCACTCGCAGATGTAACAGGAAAATGGGCTGGTTCCGGCCTGGATGATATTTATGAACACCGCGTTTTCATTCAACAGCGCGCCATCCTTAATAAGCCGGGGATCTATAAATTTACATTTGAACAAAATATGCGGCAAAATCCGCTACCCCATGTGATGAATGTTGGCTTGCGGATTGAGAAAGCCGGTACGAGGCAATGATGAAAAAAATTTTCAATAAAATGCAGGAGGGCAAATCCGTTTCCCTCGTCTATTTTTTAGTACTGGCATATACGATAGCAGCCCTCGTGTGGTGGGGCATTCTCTTGTTCAGACAAAGTGAACAGATCAGCGGCTTTGAACGGCAAAACCTATATTTACGTGTAGACAGCCTGGCACAACCGATTGCCCATCAGCTGGAACTACAGCGGATTAACAAGGAAGAGCATATGCGCTCTTTCAAATACCTGGGCGAAGGGCTCATTTTTTTAGGAATCATTTTACTCGGCGCACTCTTTGTATACAGAGCCGTGTGGAAATATATGAAGCTTAGCAGGCAGCAACAGAACTTTATGATGGCCGTTACGCATGAATTGAAATCACCTATTGCGGCGGCTAAATTAAACCTCGAAACTATCCGCAAACACCGGCTGGACGAGGAAAAACAACTGAAGCTTATTAATAACACCATTCGTGAAACCAATCGCCTGGACCAGTTATGTAATAACATCCTGCTGGCAGCGCAACTGGAAACACACAAATATCAGCTGTATAAAGAACCGCTGGATTTTTCAGCACTGGTAGCAGGTAGCATCAAAGACCTGGATGGCCGCATAGGCACCCATCAGATACAGGCAGAAATTTTACCGGATGTATGGCTGGATGGTGATAAACTAACCCTGCAGATTATACTCAGCAACCTGGTGGAAAATGCCGCCAAATATGCACCTAAGAATACTGTCATCATTGTAAAACTCTTTGAAAACGAGGAGCAGCTGAAGTTACAGGTCATCGACGAAGGTCCGGGGATACCGGAGGAAGAAAAAAGAAGAATCTTCCTGAAATTTTATCGCGTGGGTAATGAAAATACCCGTAAGGCGAAAGGCTCTGGCCTCGGCCTTTTCCTCACCGCAAAGATAGTGGAACAGCATGGAGGCGAGATCGAAGTAAAGGATAACATACCTACCGGTAGCTGCTTTGAAATAACCTTGCCTGAATATTCCGTACAAACGGCGTAAATTAGATGACGGATTGATGAATACCGGAGAATCCGGATTCGATGTAAAATCAAACAATAACACATGAAGGAAGCGACAAAGGCATCAATACTGCTGGTGGAGGATGAAGAAAATCTCCAGGAAGCGCTGAAGCTGAACCTGGAGCTGGAAGGATACGAGGTTACCGCAGTAGACAACGGCACCGCTGCGCTGAAAGCAGTAAAAAACGAATATTTCGATCTCATTATACTGGACATCATGTTGCCCGAAATGGATGGTATAGCGGTATGTGAAAACATCCGTATTCAAAACAATGAAATACCTATCCTGTTCCTGAGCGCCAAGAACAGCAGTGCAGACCGCGTGCTAGGACTCAAGAAAGGCGGCGATGACTACATGACCAAGCCGTTTAACCTGGAAGAACTATTGCTGCGCGTGGAGAAACTCATCGTAAAAAATAAGAAGATCCAGGACAAAGACAGTGTACCCAACGTATACCGGTTCGGAGAAAATATGATCGACTTTGCCGCACAGGAATGCGTAGGCAAAGACGGCAAACATTATGAGCTGAGTAAAAAAGAAGCCATGCTGCTGAAATTACTCATCGAAAACAAAGGAGAAGTCGTTACCCGGGAAAAGATCCTGCAGGTGGTATGGGGATATAACGTATACCCTACTACCCGTACCATCGATAACTTTATTCTCAACTTCCGGAAGTACTTCGAAGAAGACAGCCGCAACTCCCGCTATTTTCACTCTGTAAGAGGAGTAGGATATAAATTTACCGAAGCATAAGAAACAGCTTTTAGCCGTTAGCTTTTAGGAAATGCAGCGAAGATCATGATAGGTTGGCCACCCGCTGCATTTCCTAAAAGCTAAAAGCTAACGGCTAAAAGCTGTTCCGCCACTTTTCACCTCATTCTCCCCGATTTCCGTTAAAATTCAACCTCGGAGTAAATCCCACTTTCTTAAGGAGATTAATTAGCCGATATTTATTCCGCTTATACGAGAAGAAGATCATCTTCCTGTAAACCTAATATGTGGCACATCATTACACAGAAATAGTCTTTGCTGCGGAGTGGCCGTTCTGGCTGTTTTTTTTGTTAAGTCTCGTTACCCTAGTAGTATTTTTTACCCTCCGGGAAAGAAAAATAAGGAGAGCCTCAGCGAAAGAAATAACCAAACACCACGCCCTGATAAACCTGGAGCTACATGCTTTCCAGGCGCAAATGGACCCTCATTTTATATTCAATAGCCTCAACGCTATTCACCATTATATTCTTACCACCAGTACAGATATGGCGTCCCTGTATCTGACCCGTTTCTCCCGGTTGATGCGCCTTATGATAGGCAATTTCAACAAGGAATGGATTTCTCTGCAAGACGAACTGGATGCCCTGGAACTATATATACAACTGGAACAACTGCGCTTCGATGAACAGTTCAACTACCAGCTGAATGTGCTGCCGGAAGTAAACAAACAGTTTACCCTGATCCCTCCCCTGATCATTCAGCCCTATGTGCAATATGCCATCTGGCACCGGATCTTGCTGCGGCCTCAGAAAACAGGCGGACAGCTGCTGATCACCATCCGTAAGGAAAAAGACCGGCTGTTTATTCAGCTGGAAGACAATGGCATCCTGATCACCGAAGTGCTGGATAGTACCGGCGAGCGGCAGGCCTCCGGCATTGATATCGCTTCAGAACGATTGTATATGATGAGTGAAAAATACCATATGCAGGCCAGCATCAAGGCATTGCAGGTGTATGATGCGGAACAGTTGCCAACCGGTAACCGCCTTATTATCAGCATGCAACATGTAGGCACCCGGCAATCCCTGGCGGGCTGAGTCTTTAATTGGAAATATGCCATTAATTGCTTAATTTCTACATGGATTTTTCGAATCAATGACCATATTAGCAAGATCTCACTGCAAATCTGTAATACCCGGACTTTTAATTTAATCTGACCAAATGCGTACCATTATCGTGGACGACGAGAAACATAGTCGGGATGCGCTGCAAATGATGTTGGAGAGGTATTGCCCGCAAGTATCCGTACAGGCAGTATGTTGTAACGGTACTGACGCTATAACAGCCATTCATGAGTTGCAACCCCAATTGATCTTCCTGGATGTGGAAATGCCCGGCATGGACGGTTTCCAGGTATTGGAAGCCTGTAATCACCACGATTTCGTTGTTATTTTCATTACCGCCTACGATCAGTACGCCCTGCAAGCCATTCACCACAGCGCATTGGATTACCTGCTCAAACCCATTGATATTAAAGAGTTAAGGGATGCCGTGGATAAGGCCGGCCAACAAACCAGTGCCGACAGAAGTGAGAAAGTCGATAACCTGCTGCTATTCCTGCAACAACACCTGTATCAGGACGAAAGACTGGCCCTGCCTACTATGGACGGCCTGCGTATGGTAGCCGCTAAAAATATTATCTATTGTAAATCTTCCGGTATCCAGACAAAACTGCATCTGCATGAACCTGAAAAGCCCGTCATCGTATTACGCACACTCCTTGAAATGGAAGAATGGCTGTCTGATAAAGGCTTCTTCCGGGTACACAACAGCTTCCTGATCAACCTGTCTTTTATGGATAAATATATAAAGGGAGATGGAGGCGAAATAATTATGTGCGATGGCTACAGCGTTCCGGTAGCACGCGAAAAGAAACAGGATTTCCTCCTGCGCATAGAACGCTTATAACCGCTTAATGTAAGCACAACTAATCCATCCGTTTTTACCGTCTGCCAGTTCTATTTTGCAAAAGTCGGCAGTAGCATCTGTGATATGCACTTTCATACCCTCTCCCACTTCAAATGCATCGCGGCTGTTTTCATCAGGAGATGTTTTTGCTTTGATATGGCTGTTCATCACAATACCGGATTCGTGATTATTAAAAGTGAGGTAAGCGTCAATGGCCATGAGCAGATAAAGTACGCATAATACGCCAACTATATAATTACCCCAGCGAAGGAATTTATTTTTCCATCCGGGAAGATAAGCATTGAGCACAATGCCTGCTATCAGCAACCAGCATAACACCACGGTGCCTATTGCCCATCCATTGGCATTATGGAGATGTTGAAGCTGTAACCACCACCTTTGAAAAAACAACATCGGCAGTTCTTCCACAAAACCATTTACTTTCTGATTGGCAATGGCCAGGTTATGCTTTACGGCTGCATCCTCAGGCGATAGCTGTAAGGCTTTCTCGTAGCTATATACAGCCTGACCGGTTTTACCTGCTTTGTACCAGGCATTGCCGGCATTGAAGTAGAGTTCTTTTTGTGTATGTCCTTCATCCAGTAACTGCTGATAAGTTCTTGCTGCTTCTGTATACTTGCTTTGGGTAAAAAGAAGATTTGCCTGCTCAAAACGTTGTTGCTCGTTGCTTTGAGCAGCCTGAGCCCGACTAACGATCGCCGTTAGCAGCAAAGCCATTGCAAAAAAGACCGGTTTAATATTCTTATAGTTCAGCATTTTCGCCTTTCGTTAAATGGTTAGTTCTTCAACGCCTGTTCCAGGTTACTGATAATGTCAACAGCCTGCTCGTAAGTACCCTGCATTTTGCGATCATCCTGACCGGGTGCATACAAGGCTACTTCACAATTATCTATCAGGTTAAACAGTTCATGAGTGTTGCTGCCGTTAATACTACGGGCGCTCAATTTATCCTGCACGATTTGCTTACTCAGATCAGCCGCAGGTATTTTCAGTTTCACACTGAGATATCCCCACACTGCCCGGGACGTTTCTTCATAAAATGCTTTATCCTTTCCTTCTTTCAGGTAACGGGCGGCCAGTTCCAGTCGTTTCAGCGCCACCTTGTTAGCGTAACGATGTTTGAGAACCGCTGCATTAGTCGTGTTGTAGTCTTTTCTGCGCTTGTAAAAAGCAATGCCGGCACAAATCAGCAATGGTAATAACAATAAGATATAGAACCAGGGGCTGAGAATAAACCAGCTGTGATGCCTTGTCCAGTCGAGGATACCGGTATTATTTTTCACCAGGTCATTTTTGCCGGTGCCATAGTCCTGTTTATCCTGTTTAATATGTTTGCCCTGTTCAATGTGTACATTGAATGGTTCGGAGCGCAGTGTTTTGTAGCTGTTGGCAGCCGGATCAAAGTAAGAGAATTCAACGGCCGGAATGGTATGATCACCGGCTTCCTGCGGCATCAGTACATACTCGAAAGTACGGCTGCCGGAAAGTGGGTTGCTGTTCTTTTCTATATTGTCGGTTACCTTAGGATCGTACCTGTCAAATCCGGTGGGGACCTCTATTTTAGGAGAGTTGAGCAGGTTCACATTTCCTTGTCCGCTGACGGTTACCTTTAGGGTAAGCGCATCGTCGGTCGTTAATTTATTTTTATCTACTACCGCCGTCATGTTGAATTTACCCACTGCGCCATTATAGCTGAGCGGCCGATCTTCAACAGGAACAGGCTTTACATTGATCTTAATTGGTGAGCTTTGTATTTTGTACGGAACATCCTGGTATTCCACTTCCGGGCGGTTAAAGAAGTCGTCAAAGAAAGGATCTTTAAAGGCCGGGTCATTGAAGAAATCGTCGAAAGGATCTTTTGCGCGGCCACCACCTCGTTTGTTACTCACCATTTTTACCAGCCGCACCTGGTTGTCTACTTCCACCGGATCGAGCTCAAGTGCGCCTGATTGCAGCGGGAACAGGAGGGTTTTACGGATGGTAAATACTTTATAGGGAACGCCGTTAATCCTTTCCTCAGTGGCCTGTGGCGGATTAGGGAGTTCAATATCTTTAGCGGAAAAGCCTTTGAAAGCAGGTACTTTGGTAACGCTGGAATTGGTTGGCAGACGGGTATAAAGTTTATACGTGGCCGTTAGTTGTTCCCCTTCGTATAAATTGGTTTTATCTACATCTACTTTCAGGAATATATTTTTCTTGAGTTTTTCGTTGATGTCTTCGCCTTTTTTCAGAAATCCTTCCGGAAGATCTTCTCCACCGCGGTGAGGTTGCGCGCCGCCGGAAGCGGGTGGCACCTGCTGCTGCTGTTGTTGCTGCTGGGCATTTCCTTTTCTGACTTCAATTAAAACCGGATTTGACTTAACCACATTTCCATTTACGCGGGCCTGTGCGCCTGCAATGGTAAAGCTGCCCACATGTTTGGGTTGCAGCAGGTAGCTGAGTGCAATGTATTCAGAGCGCTTACCATTGAAGATAGATTGCCCCTGCATTTGTGAAGGCCCCTGTAATACATCAAAGTCTTTGAAACTGGGTGGTGTAAAGCTGGCAACATTCACCCCGTTTTCCAGCATAAACTGAATCTGGAACGGTTCATCCTGCGTCACGGTGTTATTGCTCACAGTAGTTGTAAAGCGGAACTCCTGTGCGGAGGCGCAGGCTACCAGACCTAAACAAAACAACATGGCGTAAATACACTTCCTTATGCAATATCTGTACATCATAGTTATGTCAACAAATTTAACCAAAGCCGCCCCGGAAGAGGTGTAAGGCCCCGTTAAAAGTTAGTTAAAACATTTTAATATGTTCTTATTTAGTTATTTAGATAATTTGTATTGGAACAAATACTCCCGGGATAACTATCTGCCAAAATAATAAATGCTTTAAATATCTCCCAGCATGGGGCGGAGCTGAATTTCTTCGATAACGGTTTGTTTGGCCATAGTCCAGGCCGACCAGATTACGCTGGCAATGTCTTCCGGTGGCATCATTCTGTCCGGAGGGGCGTCAAAGCCTTCCCAGGAGGCGGTTAACGTGGGGCCGGGGCTCACAGCGGTTACCCGGATATTGTGTGGCATTAACTCTTTCCGCAGATTTTTGGTAAAACCGAGCAGGGCATATTTGGTAATGCTATAAGAGCCTCCATTCGGATAAGCGCCATAGCTGGCAGTAGAACACATGTTGAAAATATGGCCTTTGCGGTCAGCTATCATAGCGGGTAATAAGGCTCTGGTGAGATGATAAGCGCTGTATACATTTACAGACATAAGCTTTTCCAGCAAGCCTTCTGCTTCTTCATGGAG